>JANNNT010000404.1:0-2727 GCA_031398685.1 Rhodocyclaceae bacterium
CTGGACCAGTTCACGCTTCATCTGATCCATCTGATTCAGAAGCTTGCTGGCCGCGTTCTCGGTGACCCGTCGCGTAGCCACGACATAGATCAGGCAAAAACCGGCGAAGACGAAAAAATCAACCGGACGAGTTCGCGCCGCCTCCAGCAGATTGCTGGAAATCATGTTCAGGAAAAGCGGCACGGTCAACGCGGCAATTACCCCGAGAATTGCGTACTTCCCCCAATCTCTACGACCGGCTTCGTGTTCTCGATCACTCAGAAAACTATTGGCAACACCACCGAGAATCCCGGCCGCGATCATGATCAGCAGGATAAGCAGCATGTAGCTGTCCAGCGTGCCGGACAACGTGGTGACCTGCAAGGATTTTTGTAATTCCGGATTCATCGTCCACTCCCCCAATTTTGGCAACCGCTACTATGCCATAGCCTTGCCTGAAGCCAAAGGTCAAACCCCGCTCTAGAGCGGGGTTTGATCAAACGCGGCAGAGCCCGGAGTCAACGCGGCAAAGTGCTCGAGCCCATTAGGAAAGCGTCGACCTCTCTGGCACACTGACGCCCCTCGCGGATTGCCCAGACAACCAGCGACTGGCCGCGTCGAGTATCGCCGGCGGCATACACCTTGGCGGCGTTCGTGGCATAACAGCCTGCGCCGTCAGTCGTTGCTTTGGCGTTACCGCGAGCATCTTTCTCGACGCCGAACGCTTCAAGCAAAGCGCCAACCGGACTCAGAAAGCCCATGGCCAGAAAGACAAGATCGGCCGGAAAGGTTTTTTCACTACCGGCAACTTCGATCATTTTGCCGTCTTTCCATTCCAGTTCGACCGTCGTCAGCGACTTGAGCACACCTTTTTCGCCACCAAACTCTTTGGTCGCGATGGCAAACCGGCGTTGCGTTTTGCCTTCCAGATGCGAGGAGGAGGTACGCATCTTTAGCGGCCAATACGGCCAGGTCAGCGGCTTGTTTTCGTCTTCAGGAGGCTGCGGCATCAGTTCAAACTGCGTCACCGAAGCAGCCCCGTGCCGGTAACTCGTTCCCACACAGTCGGAGCCGGTATCGCCGCCCCCGATAACGACAACATGCTTGCCCTTGGCGTTGATCGGATTGGCTTTGCCGCCACTGACGAACTTGTTTTGTGGAATCAGGAATTCCAGCGCCGCATAAACGCCCGTCATTGCCCGCCCGGGAATTGGCAAATCGCGTGGAACTTCAGAACCGGCGGCCAGAATCACGGCATCGAAATCTACATTGATCTGTTCGGCTGAAACGAATTCGCTCGCGTCATTATTGATGCGCGCTGGAATCTCTTTGCTGCCAACAATCACCTTGGTCCGGAAAACAACGCCCTCAGCCTCCATTTGTTTGACGCGACGTTCAATCAGGGCTTTGTCGAGCTTGAAGTCGGGTATGCCATAACCAAGCAGACCGCCAAGACGAGCACTCTTCTCGAACACGGTCACGGCATGACCAGCACGTGCCAGTTGCTGGGCGGCCGCCAGACCCGCCGGGCCGGAACCGATAATCGCCACTTTCTTGCCGGTTTTGGTTTTGGGCGGCTGCGGAACGATCCAGCCCATCTGCCAGCCTTTATCGACAATCGCGTGCTCAATCGACTTGATGCCTACCGCCTCATTGTTGATATTGAGCGTACACGCCGCTTCGCAAGGCGCAGGGCAAATACGGCCGGTAAAGTCCGGGAAGTTGTTTGTCGAATGAAGCACTGATAGTGCCTGCTCCCAGTTGCCACGGTAGACAAGGTCGTTCCAGTCAGGAATGACATTGTTGACCGGACAACCGTTGGTGCAGAATGGAACACCACAATCCATGCAGCGCGAACCCTGAACACGGGCTTGTTCATCGTTGAGTGTTGCAACAAATTCACGAGAATGCTTCAGACGCGTCTCGACGGGCTCATAAGCCTCTGCCAAACGTTGACGCTCCATGAAGCCGGTCGGCTTTCCCATTTACACAGTCTCCAGGTGCTGATTCTCGGCCCGCTGTGCGGCCATTTCGGTGAGCGCGCGACGATATTCGTGCGGCATGACTTTGACGAAGCGGGCACGGTAGCTCGCCCAGTCATCGAGTATTCGACGTGCCGTCAGACTGCACGTGTACTTGGCATGTTTCTCGATCAGCCCCTTGAGCAACACTTCATCCGCCACGCCGAGGTGACGAACGTCAACTTTGCCGTGGCTTTCAAGCTCATCCCCGGATCCACTGCCCATGCGAGCCGCGATCTCTTCCTCGACCGGTTCCAGGGCCACCTGTGCCATGTTGCAGCGCGAATTGAAAGTTCCCTCTTCGTCCAGAACGAATGCCACACCACCCGACATGCCTGCGGCAAAATTACGCCCGGTCATGCCGAGCACGACAACCGCACCGCCCGTCATGTATTCACAACCATGATCGCCGACGCCCTCGACAACAACGGTCGCACCCGAGTTGCGAACGGCGAAACGCTCGCCAGCCACACCGGCGAAGAAGGCCTCGCCCTCTATTGCACCGTAAAGTACGGTATTTCCAACAATGATGTTGCTGGCAGTGTCGCCAGCAAACGCAGGGTTCGGACGGACGATGATACGACCGCCTGACAAGCCCTTGCCAACGTAGTCGTTGCCCTCACCAATGAGTTCCATCGTCACGCCGCGTGCAAGCAATGCACCAAAGCTTTGTCCAGCGGTTCCCTTGAGTGTGATGTTTATGGTGCCATCGGGCAGACCGGCATAA
>JANNNT010000190.1:0-5008 GCA_031398685.1 Rhodocyclaceae bacterium
CGCTTTCCGCAGCGCCTGAAGAGCTGGCGCGCTGGTGGCAGCAGCTGGGCGATCCGATGCTCGACCAGTTGATTATCGAGGCCATGGCTGCCGCGCCGGATGTGAGAAGTGCGCAGTCGCGACTGCGTCAGTCCAGGGCCAACCGCGATCTGTCCATCGCCAACCTGTATCCCAGCCTGGGCGTTTCGGCCTCGGCCAATCGATCCCGATCCGGTTCGGCAGCAGGTAGCGGCGGGGCGACGCAGGCGCTTTATGCCGCGGGATTCAATGCCAGCTGGGAACCGTCCATCTTCGGTGGTCTGCGCGATGCCGCTGACGGCGCCGAGTCCGACACGGCTGCCGCGGCCGCATCGCTGGAATCGGCACGCGCCTCGCTGGCCGCCGAAGTTGCGCTGAATTACGTCAGCTTGCGCAGCAGTCAGCGTCGGCTGTCGATTGCCCGGGACAACGTCGCCAGCCAGGGCGAAACCCTGCAGATCACTGAATGGCGCGCACTGGCCGGGCTGGTGACCGCACTCGACGTGGAGCAGGCACGAACCAACCTCGAACAAAGCAAGGCCTCGATCCCCAGCCTCGAAAGCAGCCGCGCCGAAGCCGAACACCATCTTGCCCTGCTTACCGGCCAGGCCGCGGGAAGCCTCCGCGAACAGCTCAACACGGCCAGCCCCCTGCCCAAGGTTCCAGGCGAAGTGGCGGTCGGTATCCCGGTGGACACGATTCGTCAGCGCCCCGACATCCGCGCGGCGGAATACACGCTGCAGGCTGAAATCGCCCAAACGGCAGAGCGCGAAGCGGATCGCTATCCCAGCCTGGCGCTCAGCGGTTCCTGGGGCTGGCAGGCCTTCAGCGCCGCCAGCCTGGGCGGCAGCGCCACCCTCGTGCATTCTCTGGCGGGCAGTCTGGCGGCCAATTTGTTCGACGGCGGCCGTATCCGCAGCCGGATCGCCGTGCAAACGGCGGTTCAGGAACAGGCACTGATCGCCTACGAAAAAAGCGTCCTGACGGCGCTCGAAGACGTCGAGAACGGGCTGAGCGCTTACGCCGTTGGCCGTGATCGCGTGGACGCGCGACGCAAAGCCGCCGAATCGGCACGCAACGCCAACGCCCTCGCCCGCACTTTGTACGAAGCCGGCTCCACCGATTTCCAAAACGTCCTCGACACCGACCGCACCCGGCTGACCGCTGAAGATGGGCTGGCCACTGCCGACGCCGACCTCCTGACCGCCGTTATCCGGCTCTACAAGGCGCTGGGCGGCGGATGGCAGCACAACGCTTCCACGACCTTAAACGAGAAATCATGAATCAACCTGCAATGAATTCCCCGAATGAGCTCCCCGATTTCCTCAAAACTGAACAGGCCGTAGACAAAACACTCTTCTTCGGAAAATCAAAACGCTGGTGGATGCTGGCCGCCGGCGTCGCGGCGGCTCTGGCCGTCCTCCTGTTCTCCGCAGGAAATGGCACGCCACAGGGCCAATTTCTGACCGAGGACGCGGCCACCGGCAATCTGCTGGTCACCATCTCGGCCAGCGGCACCTTGCAGCCGACGCGTTCCGTCGATGTCGGCAGCGAGCTTTCAGGGACGCTGGAAGCGGTGCTGGCCAATGAAAACGACCGCGTGACTAAAGGCCAGGTGGTCGCCCGTCTCGACCCCTCGAAACTTCAGGATACGGTGGCCAAATCCCGCGCCGCCGTCGCGGCGGCCGAAGCGAGCGTTGCCCAGATGGACGCGACGGTCGCCGAAGCGCGCGCCAATTTGCGTCGTCAGCGCCATGTCGCCGAGCTTTCCGGCGGCAAGGTGCCCTCCAAGAGCGAGCTTGAAAGCGCTGAAGCGAGCTACCAGCGCGCGGTCGCCAATGCCGATAGTGCCAAGGCCGCCGTGGTTCAGGCGCGCGCCACGCTCAAGTCGGACGAAACCAACATCGCCAAGGCCGTCATTCGGGCGCCGATCAACGGCGTCGTGCTGTCGCGCAAGGTCGAGCCGGGGCAGACGGTGGTCGCCACGATGACCACGCCCGTGCTGTTTACGCTTGCCGAAGACCTGACCAAGATGGAATTGCAGGTCAAGGTCGACGAAGCCGATGTGGGCAGCGTCAAGATCGGGCAGCCGGCGGGGTTTACGGTTTCCGCCTGGTCGGGACGCAGTTTTCCGGCGACCATCCAGCGGGTAGGGATCGGCTCGACGACCACCGATAATGTGGTGACCTACAAAACCGTGCTCGGCGTCGCCAACGACGATCTGGCGCTGCGTCCCGGCATGACGGCGACCGCGCGCATCGCCACGGCGAACCGCGAGAACGTCCTGCTGGTGCCCAATGCCGCCCTGCGCTTTACGCCGCCGTCCACAACCGAAGCCGGTCAGCAGGGCAGCTATATTTCGCGTCTGCTGCCGCGCCCGCCGCAAGCCAAAAAGGCGCGGGCCAAAGCGGCCAGGACCGGCACAGCGCAAGTCTGGGTGCTGCGCGACGGCCAGCCGGACGCCGTTCCAGTGAACGTCGGCACCAGCAACGGCCGCCAGACGGAAATTACGGGTGGTGAACTCAAGGCCGGCATGGCCGTCATCACCGACTATCAGGACGTGAAAAAGTGAGCAACGCAAACGCCGCCGCGCTGATTTCGTTCCAGCACGTCACCAAAACCTACGGCGAGGGCGTCGCCGCCTTTCAGGCCTTGCGCGGCGTCGACCTCGACATCACGCAAGGCGAATTCGTCGCCATCATGGGGCCGAGCGGATCGGGCAAATCCACCGCGCTCAACATTCTCGGCTGCCTTGATGCCCCAACGACCGGCAGCTATGGCTTCAAGGGGGTCCGCGTCGATGCGCTGACCCGCAACCAGCGGGCACTGCTACGCCGTCATTGCCTCGGCTTCGTATTCCAGGGTTTTAACCTGCTGGCGCGCACCTCGGCACAGGAAAACGTCGAACTGCCGCTGCTCTATCGCGGCGAAACCGCGCCGCGCCGACATGCCGCCGCACGCCAAGCGCTGGCCAAGGTCGGCCTGAGCGGGTGGGAGCACCACACCCCGGCCGAACTGTCCGGTGGCCAGCAGCAGCGGGTGGCCATCGCCCGCGCCATCGTCACCCAGCCGCTCGTCCTGCTCGCCGACGAGCCGACCGGCAATCTGGACAGCCAGCGCGGCCGCGAGATCATGGATCTGCTGGTCGCGCTCAACCGCGATCACGGCATAACCATTCTGATGGTGACGCACGAACCCGAGATGGCGCATTTCGCCAGCCGCGTCGTGCACTTTGTTGACGGCCTCGTGGACAGCGATCTGCACAAGGACGCCGCATGACCCAAATGCTTCTTAACGCCCTGCTCCTGGCCCTGCGCGCCATCCGCCGCAACCTGATGCGCTCCTTTCTGACGGTGCTTGGCATCGTCATCGGCGTCGCGGCCGTGGTCACCATGGTGACGCTGGGCAATGGCGCGACGCGCATGGTGTCGGACCAGATTTCCAGCCTCGGCAGCAACCTGCTGATCATGCGTCCGGGCCAGAATCTCGGGCCGGGCCGCGACAGCGCGGGGGCACCCAATTTCCGCCTGGCCGATGTCGAAGCCATCCAGAACCAGATCCCGTCGCTGCGCGCCGTCGCCCCGGTCGTCGGCAGCAAGGTTACCCTCGTCGCCGCCAACCAGAACTGGTCATCGCAGGTCAATGGCACCACCAATGCCTATTTCGCCGCCGGCAACTGGAAGATCGCTCTCGGACGGCCGTTCGAGGACGACGAGGAAGCGGCCGGCAAGGCCGTCTGCGTTATCGGTAATACGGTGAAAAAGCAGCTCTTTGGCAACACCTCGCCCCTCGGCAGCGAGTTGCGTGTCAAGAACTTCAGCTGCCAGATCATCGGCATACTGGTCGCCAAGGGGCAGGGCGCGATGGGCCAGGATCAGGACGACGTGGTGCTGATGCCGATCCGCACCGCCCAGCGCCGCCTCACCGGCAGCCAGGATGTTTCGACGCTGATGCTCTCACTGCGCGACGGCGTAAGCGCCGATCCGGTGATGGAGCAGATTCGCCTGCTGATGCGCGAGCGGCGCAAGCTCGCGGAAAACGCCGACGACAATTTCAGCATCATGGACACCAAGCAGATCGCCGAAACGCTCTCCGGCACCATCCGCACCATGACCAGCCTGCTCGGCGCGGTCGCCGCGGTGAGCCTGCTGGTCGGTGGCATCGGCATCATGAACATCATGCTGGTGTCGGTTACCGAACGTACGCGCGAAATCGGCATCCGTCTGGCCATCGGCGCGCTAGAGCACGAAGTTCTGCTGCAGTTCCTGATCGAGGCCGTGGTGCTTTCCGCGCTCGGCGGGCTGGTCGGCATCGTGCTGGCCTTCGTGGCCTGCCTGGGCCTCTCCGGCCTGATGAGCATGCCCTTCCTGTTCAACCCGAGCATCAACCTGCTGGCGTTCTTCTTCTCCGCCGCCATCGGCATCGTCTTCGGCTACATGCCGGCGCGACGTGCGGCGAGTCTCGATCCGATTGTGGCGCTGCGCTTTGAATAGACGTGGAAGACGTTCCAGCAGACGGTACGCGGCCCATCGTACGTTCGCTCTTGAATGCCCGCGGGATGTACCGACGCAGGTTGAATAGACCTACGTAGCGCTGGGGATCCAAAGATTCGCACGTGTGTCGGACGTGAACGAATCTACAGAACCGGAGCAGCTCATTGCACCGACACCACGGCGGATTCATTATCGATAAGCGGTTTCTCGTATTTCAGAGAGCGATACAGCAACGCTCGGTAGCACAGCAAGCAAATCGTCCAGTCGAAGAACAGGGTCCATAGGTTGTGCGAGAGAAAATGCGCCCCCTGCATCATTCGCCCCAGCGAAAACAGGGAGCCAAGTCCGAGCGCCACGCCCAAGGCAACGCGCGCCGCACGCGGCCGTCGGTCGCGCAGGGCGAAATACAGGCCGAACAGGGAAAAGCCGGCCGAAGCATGCCCTCCCGGCCAGCAGCGGCCAGGGTTAAGCGTTGGCGCTCGTTTGCTGAGTAGTGG
>JANNNT010000201.1:0-5246 GCA_031398685.1 Rhodocyclaceae bacterium
TCGGGTTGGCCGCACCCTGGTCAATGCGGATTTCAGCGTTCCGGGCCATCCGGACGTTTTTGTCATCGGCGATACGGCCTCGCTGACCGACGCTGCCGGCCGTATTGTTCCCGGAGTCGCTCCGGCCGCCAAGCAGGCCGGGCATTACGTCGCTTCCGTCATTGCTGCGAAAGTCCACGGGAAAGCGGCTCCGGCGCCGTTCCGCTATCGTGACATGGGCAATCTGGCGACGATCGGACGCCGCGCAGCGGTGGCGGATTTTGGCTGGATATCGCTACGCGGCCCAATCGCATGGTGGCTTTGGGGCATCGTCCATATCTTCTTTCTCATCGACTTTCGAAGCCGGCTCACCGTTTCCATCAATTGGCTCTGGTCATTTCTGACCTATAAACGCGGAGCCCGCCTGATTACCGGAAACAATTACGGCGGGAAACAGGATTCCAGAGGGTCAGCTTCGCCTTGATTTTTGCGAAACACAATTCGACGCTGACCCGTCTGACGACATCAGAAGTTCATGCTTGCCACGACCGACACCTGACGCGACGAATAGCCGCTTTGATTCCACTTGTAGTCATAGAGCCCCTTGACCGTCCAGGCTTTCTCGTCACAGTTGCAGGAGAGAAAAGCGATGCCGGCGCCGACATTAAACAGTTCCCGGTCCTGCGTTATCCCTTGCGTTGAAAACTCGGCAGTACTGCCGGTGAACGTGGCGTCTTGCCGCATCGTCGTCGAGCTGAAGTCATGCAGCCACTTGACGTGCACTTCGGGAGAATACGTACCGCTGGCGGTTTGGATGACGCGCTCCGCCTTCACGCCCAGGCCTGACTGAACGAAATTGTAGTCCTGGCTTTTGACGCGCAGACTGAGGTCGCCGGCACCACGTTCCGTATAGCTGCCGACATGGATTCGTGACGCCTGCAAAGAGGCGAGCGGCGTAATAGTCGTCTTGTCAAAGTAAAAATGCCGTCCAGCGCTAATGATGCCGGTGTAGTGCTGTCCGGTGTAGTCGGCGCTCGCCGTGCGATTGACGCCCGGAAATACGATTGGCCGTGAGCCGTCGTAGCGATCCGTCCCTATCGTCAATGCGCCCTTGACAAACCAAGGCCCCGGCGCGTGACTGATATAGCCCGTTAGCTGATAGGAATCAATCTTCGTGTGGCCGGTGGAGTCGTTTCCGTCGATCTTGGTCTTCGCATAACCCCCACCCAGACCGACACGTGTTTCCTTGTTCAAAGGCATGTCGTAGGCCAGCATCAGACCTGCGGCTTCGGTCTGGTATCCGTTCATATTATCGACGTCATCTTGACGTCCCCAATTGCCGAAACCTTTTCCCCACCAGTTGCTGTGCTGCTCGGGCGCCCTGCATTTACGCGCATTTTGCGGCACCTTTGAACTGTCGGGCTCACAGGCATCGATCTCATCCACGCGAGCCATCCACAGATCTTCAAAAAGACGCGTGGTCTGACCAGCGACTCGGGGCGCGGCGAGACTCGTGGTACCCGGAGCAAGTTGTGCCAATGCATTGTTGATCGCTGCGGCACTGGGGAGAACGGCAATTGCGTTCTGAACGGCCAGCAAATCGGAACCCTCCGGCGCATTCACGTCCAGCACCGGAGCGACCGCAGCGGCGCCAGGCGCGGTCACGAGTGTCGCCAAGGGCGCTACACCGCTCAAGCGGATATTTACATTGCCGAGGACCGTCGGATCGCCGACGAAGGTGTAGCGCGGGTTGTTGTTGAGGACGGACACGATAGCCCCGTTGGTGCCGGACTGCGACTCGACAACCTTGAAATTGGTTCCGTTGGTCAGCACACCGGTCACCGTTGGCACGACGGTAATTCCACCGGCATTGACCAGCGAGCTGCCCACCACGATTTTACCGAAAACGGCATTGCCGGCCAGCGTGGTTGCAATCGTTCCTCCGGAGTTAGTTGTTAACTCCCCTCCAATCGCCAAGGTATTCGTGCCAAGGCTGAAACCTTGCGCCTGAACTGCGCCACTAATCGATGCGTTACCGCCGACCACGTTGATTCGCTTCAGCCCGTTTGCGCCGCCTACCGCGCCGGTCACGCTGCTGCCGCCATTGAGCGTCAAGGTTCCGGTATTCGCCGTTGCGGTGATGATGGCGCCAGTCAGCATTCGGTTTGCGCCGAGATTGATAAAACCATCGTTGGCAAAGTTTGGGGCCGCGATGACGTCGCCGTTGAAATTGACGGTACCCGTCCCGCTGACATTGATTATTCTTGAAAAAACCTTCCCGTTAAAATTCACGATTGAGCCGACCGCTCCGGCGCTAATACTGTCGTACTCGGTTCCGATGGCACCGGTAGAGCCGGTTACCGTCGAGTTGCCAATAAACAAGAGCGCGCCTTGATCATTTACGGAGGTTCTAAAAGCGCCGGCAAGGTCGTTATTGGTATTGATATTCTGGTTGTTCCCGATGGTCAATGTCCCGATACCGATCGTATCGACGCCGTTCAACACCCCCTCCGGAGTGACCACGCCGGGAAGGGCCACGCTGTCTCGGGCCGAACCAAGTGGCGCCCAAGCCGCGAAGACAGCCGCTACGGATGCCGTAATTATTCTAATTTTCATAAAATGCCTCAAAATTACATTCTAGGAATTGCACACGAAACGCTACCGCAGGCTCCAGTTCCTGGACGCGATGCGCATCTCTGGATACGGCCGAAACGATGGTTACTCCATCACTATGGTTTCCCCCAAAATAATGAACAGGTAAGTGACTCGGCCTGAAATTTGATTTTCTGCAGTTAACTTTTTAAGTCTATTAGGCCTCGATAAAGTCTTCTGTTCGGCAGCGCACACAAGGAGCGGGGTGACTCCCATGGGCAGTACGCAGGCCACCTCTTTCATCCTCACGCGCGCTCGCCTGCGCCCATAATTCACGGGGCATCCTCCGTCCTTAACCCACTTCAATCACAACCTTGCCAAAGTGGGCCGCCCTTTCCAGATGTGTGTAGGCGTCGCGTGCCTGCTGGAAAGGAAAGACGCGATCAACGACTGGATGAATTTCGGTCACACTCAGAAATCGGTTGAGGTCTTCAAACATGCTCCGGCTGCCGACGAAGATGCCGGACAAGCGTTTGGCACCGCCGATCAGTGCGAAAGGATTGAACTCACCGCCGAAACCGCTGACCCCGCCGATGATGGCCACCGTGCCACCCATCCTGCCGCTGGCAATTGAGTGCGTCAGCGTGCCCTGGCCGCCGACTTCCAGGACCAGGTCAACGCCTCGCCCGGCGGTCAGCTGCATAACCTCGTTCTGCCACTCGGGCGTGGTCGTGTAGTTGATCGTCGCAGACGCCCCAAGGCCGCGGGCACGCTCCAGCTTTTCATCGCTGGATGACGTTATGAGGGTACGCAGGCCCGCCGCTTTGGCGAGCTGCAGCGCCCAGATTGACACGCCGCCCGTGCCTAGCAGCAGCACGCTATCTCCAGCCCTGAGGCCACCTTCGACAAACAGCGAATTCCATGCGGTGACCCCGGCGCAAGGCAGGGTGGCGGCTTCAACGTAGGAGAGATGCGCCGGTATCGCGACCAGGGCCTCTTCATGCACAAGCACTTCCTCGGCCAGCATGCCGTCCACGACGGCTCCGAGCGCGTTTGCGGTGTTTTGCGGCGTCGGAGCACCATTGACCCAATCCGGAAAAAACGATGCGGCGACACGGTCGCCGACGCGAAAGCGCGTCACTTGCGCACCGACAGCGATGACCTCCCCAGCGCCATCGGAGCAAGGAATCACGGGGCCATCGCCGGTGCTGAGGTATTTACCGTCCGCGATCATCAAGTCGCGGTAGTTGAGCGATACGGCATGTATGCGCACGTGCACGTCGTGCGCTGCAGGCGCGGAAATACTGCGTTGAACCTGTCCCAGCCCGGCAATCTGTTGTCCCGCCTTGATTTGGTAAGCCTTCATTTGAATCTCCTGATCAGTTAACTAAAAGTCTGCGCGTGCAGTGGTGGCCGAAGGAGCGATCAACAGTGTTGTTGCTCTCGCTGCGACTTGCTTGCTATCCTATCGAAGCCTAATAGTCCGCAGTGCGGGAAATTATTCACAAGTCTGTAGCGCTTATGGAACCAATAAAATGAGTGATCGCTTAAACGGCATTAGCGCTTTCGTCGAGGCGGCGGATGCGGGCAGCTTTGCATTGGCAGCGGACCGCATGCGACTGACCCGCTCGGCGGTGGGCAAGAGTATTGCGCGGCTGGAACAGCGCCTGGGCGTGCGGCTATTCCAAAGGACGACGCGCAGCCAGAGCCTGACTGAAGACGGACAGGCGTATTACGAACGCTGCGTGCGTGCGCTGGCAGAGTTGGACGCAGGCACCCTGGCGCTCGACAGCGGCAAGAATGAACCCATCGGAAGCTTGCGTGTGAGCGTCCCCGTGCTGTTTGGTCGCCATTGCGCTGCGCCGGTATTGCTCGCGCTGGGACGCCAGCATCCGCGACTGGCGATAGAAATGTCCTTCAACGACCATGTCGTTGATCTGGTGGATGAAGGGTATGACCTGGCCGTGCGCATTGGCAGCCTGCCCGATAGCAGCACCTTGGTCGCGCGACGGCTGGCCACTCAGAGAATGGTGATCTGCGCCGCACCGTCCTACCTGGCCGAACACGGAAGACCCGCCAGCGTCGATGACCTGCCCAAACACGCGGGCATAGTCTATGGGCGCTCCGGCCGTATCGTGCCATGGCGCGTACGTGATAGCACCGGTCAGGTGCTCAAGCCCCAGGTTGATATCCGCCTGGTGTTCGACGACTTGCAGGCCATCACCGATGCCGCTGTGGCGGGTGCAGGGCTGGCCTGGCTGCCTTGCTGGCTGATGGCAAAACATGCCAGGGCTGGCGAGCTCGAACTGGTAATGAACTGCGGCAGCCTGTTGGCGACTGAGATCTACGCGGTGTGGCCGCAGTCGCACTATTTGCCGATAAAAACGCGGACGGCGATCGATGCCTTGGTGGCCGAGATACCCGGAAAAGTAGGAGATTTTGAGCAAGCCTGGGCGTGAGTTGAGGACAGTACATTTTCGAATGCCCGAGGGCACCAGCGGAGCTTTGAACACGCTTGAATCCAAAAAGCCCAAAGTCGTGCGACCGAAAACAGATCATCCCGCCTATTTCCTAGGACCGCAAAGCATCGCATAATGGTTGCCTGAATTTCCTCAGGCCATCCCATGTCCAGTAAAAACTCCTTGACCGTTGCCGAAGCGCGCCAGACCCTGCTC
>JANNNT010000282.1:0-11222 GCA_031398685.1 Rhodocyclaceae bacterium
GGGCGCGCGATCAAGGGCCGGCGCGTGCTGCTCATGGGGGCGGGCGGCGCCGCCCAGGGCGTCGTCGGGCCGCTGCTCGGTGCCCGCCCGCAGCATCTGGTGATCGCGAATCGCACCGCGGGCAAGGCGCGCGCGCTTGCGCAACGCTATGGCGCGGCTTCCGGCGGCGGATACGAGGAGCTCGGCGGTTGAACAAGAAATGCGGGTTGATTTGTGCCTGCAGCAATTTGATTTCCGATTGCGCCAGCAGCCGTTTCTGTTCTTCGATCTTGCCGGCCAGCACCTGATTGGAAAGCAGGCGGGCGATGCCTTCGCCGAGCGTGCGGTTGAGTGAGGAAAAGAACTTTCTTTTGGGTTCGTAAAGCTTGATCGTTCCGAAGACCTGGTTCCCTTCGCCGCGCAGCGGGATAACCAGGCAGGAACCTAGTTTGCAGTCCTTTGATATCGAACAGCGATAGGAAACGGCGGCGCCGTCGGCGTAAACGACTTCGTTGTGGGCAATGGCATAAAAGGTGTGGGGAGAAAAAATTGGGGCTCCGGGCAGGTGATGATCGGCGCCAACGCCGACAAAGCCAAGCAGCTTTTCGCAATCGGTAATGGCCACCGCACCGACACCGGTTTCTTCCTGAATGATGGAGGCCATGCGCGTGCAGTTATGCTCGTTGAAGCCCTCCATCAGCACGCCGACAGAACGCTCGGCGATGCGTAATGCCTTGGCGGAAAAGGCAATCGAATACTTCTCCAGTGTTTCCCTGCGATCCAGAATCAGGCGCATGAAAAGAGCCGCACCAAACGAGTTGGCCACAAGCATCGGCAGAGCGATGTGCGCGACCAGACGAGTGGCCTGGTCGAAGGGTCTGGCCATCAACAGAATGATGATCATCTGCGTCACTTCGGCGAAAAGCGTTGTGCCCAGCGCAATCATCGGGTGCAGCAGACGGTCGGCGCGATGGCGACGCAACAGGTAAAGATGCAAGCCGCCGCCGATCAGGCCTTCCAGCGTGGTCGAAACGGCACAGGCCGAGTCTGTAAAGCCGCCGAGCGAATAGCGGTGCAGGCCCCCCGTGAGACCAACCGCGAGACCGACTACAGGTCCGCCCAAAATGCCGCCAAGCACGGCGCCGATGGCGCGGGTATTGGCAATCGCCCCTTCGATCTGGAAGCCGAGGTAGGTTCCCATGATGCAAAAACCGGAAAAAACCAGGTAACAGACCAGTTTGTCCGGCAGGCGGACGGTGACCTGCATCAGCGGAGCGAACAATGGTGTCTTGCTCAAAAGATAGGCAATCACCAGATAGACGCACATCTGCTGCATCAGGCTGCCGATCAGGGCAAGGTGATTGATATTCTCAAGCTCGAGCATGGTTTGGTGGCCTAGAGTCCAGATCCCTTTGATCGGCGATTCTACGAGCTTGCGGGAAAAACGGTAGCAAATTCAACTCTGCGTCGACTCAAGTTCAACGCGTCTCTGGCTTCTCGACAATAGAAACAGGCATTTGACCGACAGGGCGGGGCTCAAGGATACTTCGGGTCGTGGATTTGAATCGGACGATGACCATGAACATAAAAGCCCCACTGCAGAACGATCACGCCCAAACCCAGGTCTTGGGCGCGTGTCCCCACGATTGTCCGGATACCTGTTCCTTGCTGACTACGGTCGTCGGGGGGATTGCCATCAAGGTGCACGGCAATCCGGCTCATCCGCACACCGACGGTGCCTTGTGCGCCAAAGTCTCCCGGTACACCGAGCGCGTTTATCATCCGGAGCGCATCCTGCACCCGCTCAAAAGAGTGGGCCCCAAGGGGGCTGGCCAATTCGAGCGGGTGAGCTGGGACGCCGCACTGCAAGACATTGCTATCCGACTGAAGACCCTCGCCGGAAGCGGGCCAGACGGCGCGCAAGCCATCCTGCCCTACAGCTATGGTGGCACCATGGGGCTGGTGCAGGGCGACAGTATGTCGGCCCGCTTCTTCCACCGCCTTGGTGCTTCGCTGCTGGATCGCACTGTCTGTGCATCGGCCGGGTGCGAAGGCCTGGTGCAAACCCTGGGCGGCAAAGTCGGCATGCGGGTGGAATTTTTTGCCGAGTCAAAACTGATTCTGATCTGGGGCAGCAATTCGATCAGCAGCAACCTCCATTTCTGGCGCTACGCCCAGGAAGCCAAGCGCAATGGTGCCCGACTGATCTGTATCGACCCGCGGCGCAGCGAAACCGCTGACAAGTGCCATGAACACATTGCGCTGTTGCCCGGCACCGACGGCGCACTGGTATTGGCCTTGATGCACGAACTGATCACCAACGACTGGCTGGATCACGACTATCTGGCGCAGTACACGCTGGGCTGGGATGCGCTGCGCGAGCGTGCCCTGCAGTGGTCACCCGAACGTGCCGCGCAGGTCTGCGGCATCGTGCCTGAGCAGATTCGCGCCCTGGCCCGGGACTATGGGGCTTGCGCATCGAGTCACCAGCCCGCGGCGATCCGTATGAACTACGGAGTGCAGCGTGTGCATGGCGGCGGCAACGCGGTGCGCCTGATTGCCTCCCTGCCGGCGCTTATCGGCGCCTGGCGCCACCGCGCCGGGGGGGTATTGCTCTCCAGTTCCGGCTGGTTCCCGGTGAATCGCGCCGCGCTGGAGCGCCCCGATCTGCTGGGAAGCCGTTCGCCGCGCACGATCAACATGAGCACCATCGGCAACGATCTGCTGAGCCCGGACATCAAGGCGCTGATCGTCTACAACAGCAATCCGGTGGCTATCGCGCCCGACTCGGCCAAGGTTGTGCAGGGCTTCTCGCGGGACTACCTATTCACCGTGGTACTGGAACATTTTCAAACCGATACCGCCGACTACGCGGACTACATCCTGCCCGCCACCACGCAACTGGAGCATTGGGACGTGCATATGAGCTACGGCCATACCGATGTGCTGCTCAATCGCCCGGCAATTGCTCCGCTGGGCGAGGCAAAACCCAACACCCAGATATTTCGTGAATTGGCGCAATACATGGAGTTCACCGACCCCTGTTTTGCAGACGACGATCTGGCGCTGTGTCGCATGGCGTATGGTGATGCTGTCGATTTTGCGGTGCTGCTGGACAAGGGTTTTGCCACGCTGACTTCGGCTCAGGCCCCGTTCGCTCGGGGCAACTTCCCCACACCATCCGGCAAGTGCGAGTTTTTCAGCGAACGACTGGCGATGCGCGGTCAAGACGGCCTGCCCGATCATGTGCCCAACCACGAGGCGTTCAACTCGTCATCCACGTACCCGTTGGCGATGATCTCCCCGCCCGCCCGGAACTTTCTGAATTCCAGTTTCGTCAATGTGCAGAGCCTGCGCGACATTGAAGGCGAACCCATCCTTGAAATACACGCGACAGATGCCGCTACCCGAGGAATTCAACACGGCGCATGTGTGCGGGTATTCAATCAGCGCGGAGAGTACCTCTGCAAAGCTGCCATCTCAAAGCGTGCGCGTCCTGGTGTAGTCAACGGGCTGGGGGTCTGGTGGCGCAAGCTGGGGCGAAATGGGACGAACGTGAATCAGTTGACAAGTCAAAAACTGACCGACATGGGGCGAGCCCCCACGTTTTATGATTGTCTTGTCGAGGTTGAGGCCGGCCCTAAAGAGTTGCCGTGAATGCATACGATGTCGTTTTGCAGGCGCTCCGATCAAGTGACAACTCGCAAGAACCACTTCAACGAATAGCCCTCCCACAGCAGGGAAAAGATCTGATCTTTTAACTGGGACAAGAGGCGCTTTGAAGTAACAACGCGAGGGTGAGCGTCCTAGTTTGCTACCCTCGGTTATAATGTCCACCGGCTTGGCGCCGTCTGGTTTTCAGGCGGTTAACCCAATGGGCCGTCGGGCCGATCAGCCGTTCCGGCCACGATCCACAAGCCGGCAGCTTGCCGGTTTTTTCTTCTTTCCCCCGCTTTATGGGTTGATATGCGAATTTTGCTCAGTAACGATGACGGTTATTTCTCGCCCGGGATTGATTGCCTGGCGCGGGTGCTTGCTGAGGTGGCCGAGATCACTGTTGTGGCGCCTGAGCGCGACCGTAGTGGTGCCAGCAATTCCCTCACGCTGGATCGCCCGCTTTCCCTGAAACGTGCGGCCAACGGTTTTTATCACGTGAACGGAACGCCCACCGACTGCGTGCATCTGGCGGTGACCGGCATGCTGGATGAACTGCCGGATATGGTTGTTTCCGGAATCAATCTCGGTGCCAATATGGGCGATGACACGATCTATTCCGGTACCGTCGCCGCGGCGACCGAAGGCTATCTGCTCGGTGTTCCGTCGATTGCCGTCTCCTTGTGCAGCAAGGCCGGGGTGCATTTCGAAACGGCGGCGCGGGTCGTGCTGGAGCTGGTGCAGATGATTCAGCGTCAGACGGTCCCTGAGCCGCTGTTGCTCAACGTCAATGTGCCGGATGTGCCGTACGCGGAGTTGCGCGGCACGGTTGTCACACGGCTCGGCAAGCGTCACAAGGCCGAGGCGGTCGTACGTACGGTGACGCCGCGCAACGAGACGGTTTACTGGGTCGGCGCGGCCGGAGAAGCTCAGGATTCCGGGGAGGGCACTGATTTCTTTGCGGTGAGCAAAAATCAGGTTTCAATCACCCCCTTGCAGATTGATTTAACGCACAACGCCCAACTTCCTATGGTTCGCAGCTGGCTGACGCAATGAATCGAGGCGTTTCCGGTGTCGGCATGACCTCGCAGCGCACGCGCGCGCGCATGATCGATCGCCTGCGTGAGGAGGGGATTCGTGACGAGCGGGTTCTGGCGGCCATTGCCGCCGTGCCGCGCCATCTATTTGTCGAAGAGGCGCTGGCCTCGCGGGCCTATGAAGATTCGGCGCTGCCGCTTGGTTTCTCGCAAACGATTTCACAACCGTTCATTGTGGCAAGAATGATCGAGGTGCTGCGCGAAGGGCGTGAGTTGGGCAAGACGCTGGAGGTCGGTGCCGGATGCGGTTATCAGGCCGCGGTGCTGGCGCAACTGACGAACGAAGTTTACGCCGTCGAACGGATCGCGCCGCTGCTGGCCAAGGCCAAGCTGAATTTGCGTGCGATCCAGCAGTTCAAGGTTCGTTTGAAATATGCCGACGGGCAACTGGGCCTGCCCGAGGCGGCTCCATTCGATACGATCATCGTTGCGGCCGCGGCTTCGCGTGTGCCGCACGCGCTTTTGCAGCAACTCGCGCTTGGTGGCAAAATGCTGTTGCCTTTGGGAACGGGCGATCAGTTCCTCCTGCTGGTTGAACGCCGGGCCGAAGGCTACGTTGAAACCCGTCTGGATAGTGTCCGTTTTGTTCCGTTACTTTCAGGACTTGAATGAAGAATAATCGAGCTTTCGCCAAGCCGGGTCTGGTTTTTGTTTTCGCCGCCCTGCTGCTTCTGGCCGGATGTGCAAGCAATTCACTAGCACCGGTTTACGAACGCGGTGGTCAGCCGTCGTCTGTGCCGATGGCACCGAAGGATACCTACACGGTCAAGGGTGGCGATACCCTGTACAGCATTGCGCGTGAACACAACATGGATTATCGCGAACTCATCGCGCTGAACAGTATCGAAAGCGCGGATCGCATTTCTCCCGGGAGGGTGCTGAAGGTCAAGCCGCCAGTCGCGCCGTCTTCGTCGGTGGCGTCGACCGCGCCGGTTACGTCCGATTCCGTGGAATCCAGGCCGATTGGCGATGAGCCGGGGGGCGAGAAACGTCCGCTGGGGGCCAATTCAGAAACGCTCAAGCGTGAACCCAAGGCCGGCAAGGTGCCGTATTCGGACCAGGCGCTCGCTCAGGCGCAAAACCAGGGTCAGCCGAAGCCGGCTGTGCCGCTTGCGCCCATGGACAGCGCCGAAGTTAAACCCGACGCCAAGTCTGAAGCCAAGGCGGCTGATCCCGCGTTGAGCGGCGACGAGATCGCCTGGATCTGGCCGGCCAGCGGAAAAATGGTCGGCACGTTCAGCGAAGGCGGCAGCAAGGGGGTCGACATTGACGGCAAGGCGGGTGATCCGGTGATTGCCTCGGGCGATGGCAAGGTCGTCTATAGCGGGACGGGTTTGCGCGGTTATGGCAAACTGGTGATCATCAAACACAACAACACTTACCTCTCGGCCTACGCGCACAACCAGTCCATTATGGTCAAGGAAGGACAGAGTGTAACCAAGGGCCAGAAGATTGCCGAAATGGGAAATACCGATGCAGATCGGGTCAAATTGCACTTCGAAGTCCGGCGGCAGGGCAAGCCGGTTGATCCTCTCCAATACCTGCCGAAACGCTAATCATGTCTGGCGACTCTGATTCCGACTCCGACTCCGGTTTTGCCGAAGATGAGATGCCTGATGAAGTGGCGTCAGACGAAGCGTTCCTGGCTGAAGTTGATGACGATGCTGTCGCCGCGACGCCGGAAGTTGAGCTGCTCAACGACGTAACCCAGCATTACCTCAACGAGATCGGCGCCAAACCATTATTTACGCCTGAAGAAGAGTATGGCTGGGCGTGTCGCGCAAAGGCGGGTGAGTTTGCCGCGCGGCAGAAGATGATCGAACACAATCTGCGGCTCGTGGTTAACATCGCCAAGCACTATCTCAATCGCGGCATTCCTTTGCTTGATCTGATCGAAGAAGGGAATCTCGGCCTCATTCATGCGATTGAGAAATTTGATCCGGGGCGGGGGTTCCGTTTTTCGACCTACGCGACCTGGTGGATTCGCCAAAGCATCGAGCGTGCGATCATGAACCAGTCGCGCACCATCCGTTTGCCGGTGCACGTAGTCAAGGAGATCAATCTTGTCCTGCGCGCCTTTCGGCACCTGGAACTGGCCAATGGGAGAGAGACGCGCCTGGAACAGATTGCTCACCTGATCGACCGACCGGTCGAAGAAGTTCGCCGGGTTTTGACGCTTAATGAACACATCGCCTCGCTTGATGCACCGCTGGAAATAGACCCTAACCGCACGATCGCCGATGCCATCACCGATGACCATGCCCTCGATCCGGAGAGCGTGCTTCAGGCCAACGAAGTTGGTCATCTGGTGAATCTCTGGGTGGAGCAGTTGCCGGATAAGCAGCGCCGTGTGCTTGAGCGCCGATATGGCCTGGGTGGGGGTGATATCAGCACCCTTGAAGAAGTCGCTGCGGATCTCAACCTGACGCGCGAGCGCGTTCGCCAAATTCAGATCGAAGCACTCGATCAGCTTCGCCGGGTCATCAAACGCGGTGGTGTGACGCGGGACAGCTTGCTTTGAGGTGAAAGTCGCCTGGCCGAAGCCGCTCGATTGTTGGCAAAAAATTCATGAAGGATGTTTTAAATGGGTAATAAAGTTGCGATATTCGACTCGTCATTGCGGGACGGGGCTCAGGCTGAGGGGATCTCGTTCTCCGTAGAAGACAAGTTGAAGATCCTGGAGCTTTTGGACGAGCATGGTGTTGACTACATTGAGGCGGGCAACCCCGGATCCAACCCGAAAGATCTCGAGTTTTTTGCCCGAGCCAGGTCCATCGCACTGAAACACGCCAAACTCGCCGCTTTCGGCAGTACCCGTCGTCGTGACATCAAGGTCGAGAACGATGATAACGTTCAATCGCTGCTATTGGCCGATACGCCGGTTATCGTCATCTTTGGCAAAAGCTGGGACTTCCATGTCACGGAAATCATCCGTACGACACTCGAAGAAAACCTGAGCATGATCCGCGACACCCTGGCTTTCTTCAAGTCCAAGGGCAAGGAGGTGGTCTACGACGCCGAGCATTTCTTCGACGGCTACAAGAACAATCCCGACTATGCCGTCAAATCCTTGCAGGCCGCCGTCGAAGGCGGTGCGGATTGTCTGGTTCTGTGCGATACCAACGGCGGAACCTTCCCGTCCGAAATTGCGGAGACCGTCAAGAAAATGGTCTCCCTATTCCAGCGGCCGATCGGCATCCATGCGCACAACGACTGTGGCATGGCCGTGGCCAACAGCATCATGGCCGTCGAAAACGGTGCCCGCCACGTTCAGGGTACGTATATCGGGTTTGGCGAGCGTTGCGGCAACGCCAACCTGTCGACCATCATCGCCAGCCTCGGTGTGAAGCGCAATTACAAATGCCTGCCAGCCGAGCAGTACAAGTACATTACCCGGACGGCACGCCATATCGCGGCCATCTCGAATGTGGCCGTGAATGAGCGCGACCCCTTTGTCGGCAACTGCGCGTTCGCCCACAAGGGCGGCATGCACATCGACGGTGTGAACAAGTCGTCCAGTTCGTTCGAGCACATCGACCCGGATCTGGTCGGCGGGAAGCGCCGCTTCCTGATGAGCGAAGTGTCCGGTCGGCGCATGATTCTCGAAAAGATATGGGAAGTGGATGCCAGCATCACCAAGGACGATGCCGTTACCGACAGCATCATGAAGCGGCTGAAAGAACTTGAGCACGAGGGCTACCAGTTTGAAGGGGCGGAAAGTACCTTCGAACTCGTCATCCGCAAGCAACTCGGCAAGTACCGCCCGTTCTTCGAGCTGGAACACTTCAAAATCATCGGCGAACAGCCAACGAATGGCGAATACGGTTCGTCAGCCATCATCAAGGTGAAGGTGGATGGCAAGACCGAAATCACGGCGGCCGAGGGCGATGGCCCGGTTCACGCGCTGGACTGCGCCCTGCGCAAGGCGCTGGACACGTTCTATCCGGAGCTTTCCAACGTCCATCTGACGGACTACAAGGTCCGCGTCATCAACGGCCGGGATGCGACAGCCGCCAAAGTGCGTGTCTTGCTTCAGTCGACTGATGGCGATTCGGTGTGGACGACGGTGGGGGTTTCAACCGACATCATCGAAGCCAGCTGGATCGCGCTGGTTGATTCGATTGAGTACAAGTTGCTGAAACTGGAAGAAGCCAAAGTCGTGGCTTGAGGAGAGGTTCGGTTGGTTCATCTCACTGGGGATGGAACAACCATTCAGAGAAAACATCCAGCCGTGCCGGGCAAAAGGGCACCCGACCTTGCGAAGACCGATTGAGTGAGATGAGAGAATTAACACCAAAAAACCTGCGCGCCGAGACGCACGACTTCGTCCTTACCGACACCGCTCAAAACATTGAAATAGCCAACTGGCAAGTCAGCAGCGAAATGCTCGGCCTCGAGACCGCGACGCCCTTCAAGATCACCAAGACCACCTTGCGCGGCGGCCGTCAGGAAGGCAGTACGCTGATCACCGTCGATACCGGCAGCCTGCAGCTTGTCGTCATCCCGACCCGTGGCATGGGGCTCTACAAGGCGCACTCGGGGGACGTCACCCTGGGCTGGAATTCGCCGGTTGATGAGATCGTCAATCCTGCCTTCATCAACCTCGCAGAACGCGGTGGACTCGGCTGGCTCGATGGTTTCAACGAAATGCTGGCGCGTTGCGGCTTCGAATGGAGTGGTCATCCGGGCAGCGAAAACGGGCGCCCGATGAGTCTACATGGCCGTGTCCAGAACATCCCGGCCTCGCGCGTCGTGGTCAGTATTGAGGATGCAGCGCCGCACCGGATCACGATCAAGGGTCTGCTGAAAGAAAAAACGTTCAAGATCTGCGACCTGGAAACCTGGGCGGGCGTCAGTGTCACGCCGGGCGAGCGCGTTTTCCGCGTGCACGATGAGCTGCGCAACCTGTCGGATTACGAACGTGAGTATCAGATCATCTACCACTCGAACTTCGGCAGGCCGATCCTTGAAGATGGTGCGCGCTTCCAGGCCGCCGCGCGGGAAGTCTCGCCCTTCAACGACTACGCGAAGCAGGGTCTCGCTAGTTGGCAAACCTATCTGCCTGAAACGCCCGGTTTTGACGAGATGGTGTTTATCATCAAACCCTATGCCGATGCTGAAGGGAACACCCGCGCCATGCTCTCCAACCAGGCCGGAAGTTGTGGTGTGGCGTTGGCCTTCAACGTGCGGCAGCTGCCCGCACTGACCTTGTGGAAGAACACCGACAGCGAGAAGCAGGGCTACGTGACCGGCATCGAGCCCGGCACGGGCTACCCTTACCCGCGCCAGATCGAGCGTGCACAGGGACGCGTCGCCAAAATCGGTCCGGGAGACACCAGGAACTTCGATATTGAATACCGCATCCTCAGCTCAGCCACTGAAGTGCAGCAGGCCGAAGCGGAAATTACGGCGATCCAGGCTGGGCGCAAGACCGAACTGGTTGAAACGCCGATGGCGCAAGCCTGAGCGCGGCGCACCGGCGCATCGGCGTAGCGCTGGGACCCGAACGGTTGTAGCGCGGGAGTAGCAGAATTTGTTTACGCGGCGCCGATAAATGGATTAGCCGGGTCGATGCCGTTTTAGCAGATCAGTTATCTTTTTTACTTCATCGCCATCAACCATCACGGTTTTCAACTCCTCATCCATCGCTTCAGCAACAAAATCCATTTTGGTGCTGGCCAACACGCTTGCCGAGGTATGAAATTCAACTGCGCCGGTTGCCTTGGCCACTTCAATAACATTGAATGATCTTAGCCCGCTACCCGGCATTATGCTTATTCTCCCGTCAGCTCGTTGCAGGAGTTCTGCAATTAAAGCGGAGCCGTCCAGACAATTGGGGGCTTGGCCGCTGGTCAGAATTCTCTCGCAGCCGGTTTCAATCACCTCTTCAAGCGCTTTAAACGGGTTGCGTGTCCGGTCAAAGGCTCGGTGAAAAGTGACTCCCATGGGGTGGGCTATTTCAACGAGCTTTTTGCTCCGCTCCTTATCGACGGTGCCGTCCTTGTTTAACAGGCCAATCACAACACCATCACACCCCAATTCTTTGCACATCCTTACATCTGTTTTTATTATTTCAAACTCGTCTTCACTGTAGAAAAAATCGCCGCCACGAGGTCTTGCCATGGCGTACAAATCAATTTGCAGTTTTTCTCGTGCCGCTTTGATGAAACCGTAAGAGGGCGTGGTTCCGCCATCTGCAGGGTTGTCACACAGCTCAATGCGGGTGGCGCCGGCAGCCTGCGCGATCTGGCAGCTTGCGATGTTGAACGCGATTATTTCCAGTCCAAAAATTCCTGAAAAGACTTTTGCAGACTGAAGGTTCATCAATTGCTTTCTCTTATTGATGTATTCATTCTTCAAATCGGTGAATTGCCCTACATCGTACTGGTCACCTTGTTCAGATGTGGCGGACGGTCCGGGTTGCGGCCGCGCGCGCGCGCGATCGCCTCGACCAGCACGTAGAAGCTCTGGATCGCGGCGATTGGATCGAGG
>JANNNT010000298.1:0-5963 GCA_031398685.1 Rhodocyclaceae bacterium
TCCGCTCCCACCACAACGACACGCCAGGCCAGCCCGGCCCGCACGGCTGGCGAGAGCAGATCCCACTGCGCTGGCAACTCGGAGCGCACGGCAGCCCCCGACACCGGATACAGGCTGCGGCTCTGGTCCAGGCACACGTGCTCTGCCGAGAAGTGACGGGCGAGCTCCTCGCCATAGGCTTCGGAGCTGAACACGGCATCCACGGCGGGCGCTGTGCCGAAGTCGCGATCTGCGCGGGAAATGGCCTGACGCATGATATCGACATGAGCAGCCCAGATTAGCGGGCACTCGTGATCGATCGGCACATCATCCAGCTCGGCAACGATACGCACATGGGCTTGCCCGGAGAAAGATTCGCGCAACCATTCAGCCCGTTGCTGCATGGGAATCGATTCAACACTGGCCCCCAGCACCCCGACCGTGACATGGCGGCAATGTGCCGCCGCTGTGCGGATCAGGTATTCGTGCCCGAGATGCGGCGGATAAAACTTGCCGATGACCAGCCCGTGCTCGTAGACGACACGGCTCATGCCGCTGCCTCCGCCAGACGCGGCTGAGCCAGACTGCGCCAGTACCACCAGCCCTTCAGGCAGATCAGCAGGAAAACCACATACAGCGCGGCAATCAACGGCAGGTCACGACTCCAGTAGAGCGGAATGGAGACGATATCAACGATGATCCACCAGGCCCAGCTCGAAGTCTGGCGCCGGTTCAACTGCCACTGCGCGCACAAGCTGAACGCAGTGATCAGGGCATCGATGGGCGGCGCAGCCCCCTTGAGTTCAACGAGGATCTGCCACAAGATCATCGTCATGACGAGACCGGTACCGAGCAGGATCAGTTGCTCACGCAACGTGGTCGAGAAAACCGGCGAAGACTCCTGCGCGTGGCGCTGGCGTAGCCACTGCCACCAGCCCAGCACGGACAGGACGATGAACACGATCTGCAGGCTTGCGTCGGCGAACAGGCGCTGCTGCAGGAAGACAAAACCGAGGATGGCGCAGTTGAGAATGCCCGTCGGAAAGTTCCAGACATTGGCCCGTGCCGTAAGCCACACACAGATCACGCCAGTAATGAAACCGAGCAGGTCACCCACCGACATCGGCATACCCGCAGCGATGAACAGGGGATTGGTCAGGAAGGCAAGTTTTTCCATCATGTCTCTTTGGGTGCACGGTTCAATGCCAAAGCGAGCGCTTTGATTTCATCCCGCATTACAAGTTTGTTCAACCACCCTCCCGGGATCGCGCCAACGCCATAGAAGGCCCCTGATATCTGACCGCAAATGGCAGCAGTGGTATCGGCATCATCGCCAAGATTTGCTGCCATCAGGATCGCGTCCGTAAAAGAGTCTGTTTGCGTAAAACACCACAGTGCTGCCTCAAGTGAAGCAACGCAATATCCGCTCCCTCGCACCTGGTCACGGGACTTCCCCATATAGACCCTGTCAGCTATAGCCTGAACCGCAACGGAAAGGGCTTCAGGGCATGCAACCGACACTATCTCCGCCTTGCTTCGGCCAAGCAAGGCGGCGCGCAACTGCAGGCCAAAAAGTCTGGAGCACTCGATTGCCTCGCGGGCGGCGTGTGTAGTCCGGGTGCTTTCGCCACAGAACAGGAGAGTATCCGGCTCACTGTCGGCGTAATACATGGCAACAGGAGCCAGGCGCATGAGAGCCCCGTTTCCGGCGGTCTCGGGATCAATATCCCCCGCAAATGGATTGCCATCCTTCAAATATCTGTCTAGTGCTCGTGAAATGGTAACGCCGACATCGAAGCAACGCCCGTTGCTACTCATGTAACCAGCGCTGAGCCATTTGCAGTAACGGTTCATCTGGTCTGACGGGTCGAATCCATTGCAATGGACCAGACTTTCAGCCAGGCACAACGCCATCGAAGTGTCGTCGGTCCACTCTCCGGGCGTCAAGCCAAAGGGGCCTCCGCCAACCATGTCGGTGACAGGAGGGAACGAGCCCCGGCTTGAAAATTCGACAGTCGTCCCGACAGCGTCTCCGCAAGCCAGACCCAACAGGCACCCCAGAAAACGTTCATTCCGGCCCGGCCGCATCGCGTCAGTCTCCATGACCAATGGGATTTTGACGCCAGGCGGCCAGATACTGCTCCTGCACCACCGTCTCGATCGCGCCTTTGCGTACCCGACGAACCTCGGCCATCGCCTGCTCGGTCGGCACGCCTCGCTCCATCAGAATCTGCGCGGCAATCGTTCCGGTACGCCCAATGCCGCCCATGCAATGAATCAGGATCTTGCCGCCATGCTGGAGACAAGTCTGGATTTGCTGGCCGGCGACAGCCCAAGCCGGAGAGAAATCCAGCCCGGGAGCCTGCTTGTCCGGAATCGGCAGATGAACCCAGCACATGCCAAGTGCCTGAACCATTTCGCCAAGCGCTTCCACCTGAACCTCTTCGAATTCGCAATCTTCAAGCAAGGTCACGACAATTTCGGCGCGCCAGTCGCGCACCACCTGCAGATCGATCGCCAGATCACGATCCCAGTCGCCGGAAATCGAGGCTGGGCGCTTCTTGCCCGGGCAAATCGTCATGCCGATTGCACCACCTTCTGGCAAAGGCAAGGCGTCGATCCGCAAAGGGGAGTTCAGACTGTCAAGTGTTATGGCCATATCCGGCAATCCTCAGGAAAATTTGTCGAACAGCTGCGTGCAGTGGCGATCGCTGCAAAATCGGCAGCGCTTTTCAGAACGCATCCGCCGGAAGGACGCTTCCACAGCATCGATCTCATTCGGTGACCGGATCGTATCAATTTCCACCGCATATTCATCGCTGGTGTAGCTGCACGGACTGATCAGACCGTTGAGTGACTGACCGTATGAGCAGAACTGACAGTCCATATTGCAGATTGCAGTACTGCGTCACTCGCCAGACAATCACGCGACGTTCCTGATGCGTCATCGATGAAATCCCGCTCGACCTGCATCGATCGAGCCCGCAAGACGCTGCATGTGTGCATGAGCACCCGCAACCGGCAAGGTTGGCGCTTGCCGCTCGCCCGCGCGAGCCGGGCAATATCCTTCGGGCAGGTCGCAGAAATCGTTCTGTGGATCAATGACGAGCAACTGCATTTGGCGCTGGGCCATGATGACTCTCCGTCGATTCTCGCCGTCCGCAGCGAGCATGAGCGAATTCTAAATAGCTTAGATACAAATTGCAACTAACAAACATCAGGCTTATGTAAAAAGAGCTTCAGGACATATACTCTTCGTATCTGATTACAACTAATACCCTGCAAAACATGCCGAAAAAGCCCATCGTCTACACTGCCGACGTCGTGCTGCTCTGCCTGCGGGTCGCTCGATTATGGCGAGCTCCAACCACTGAGCATCGCCGCAACACGACAAGCATTTGCGCTTTGCGCACTGGGTGAGAGCAGGAAAAGCAGGGCCGCGATGCTTGCGTTGCGCATGGTCGACGCCTGTGGAAAACCCCTGCATGCGTGCACGATGTTACATCCCGCTTACAGATGGCCCGCGAGGCGCTGCGTCAAGGCATGGCATCGATTGAAAAGCGTCTTTCCGTACCCACGTAGTGGTTAGTCCAATCCATTGTGCGGAATTATTGTGCCTCTCATCGTTATCGCGTTCTTGACCTTGCTTCTGGTCGTATGGTGGCTGACCGAGCCCGCACGCGTCGCGCATCGACGCAGGCGCTTGATCCAGCAGCCATTTCCATCCGCCTGGCGTGACATACTCAGGCGCAACGTGCCGTATGTTCGTGCACTTCCTGCGGATTTGCAGTTGAAGCTCAAGGAACGCATTCAGGTTTTTGTTGCTGAAAAAAGCTTCACCGGGTGCGGAGGCTTGCTCATTACCGATGAAATTCGCATTACCGTCGCCGCACAGGCGTGTCTGCTGATCCTCAACCTCCCGAACCACACTTATCCGAACGCGCATCAGGTACTGGTTTATCCCGATGCCTTTGTTGTCAATCGGAGTTTCACCGACAGTATTGGAATACTGCAGAATCAAAGCCAGGTTCTTTCCGGGGAGTCCTGGTCACATGGGCAAGTGATCCTGTCGTGGCACGACACTTTGGACGGTGCCGCGATTATTGACGATGGACGAAATGTGGTCATCCACGAGTTCGCTCACCAGCTCGACCAGGAAAAAGGCTACGCCAATGGCGCGCCGGGTTTGATTAGTCACGACCTTTATCGGAGCTGGTCCCGCGTACTGAGTTCGGAGTTTGCTGCATTGCAGGCTCAAAGCAGTAGCCAACAGTCGTCACTGTTCAGTGCCTATGGCGCAACGAATCCGGCTGAGTTTTTTGCCGTGGTCTCCGAAGTCTTCTTTGAGCAACCCCGGCGCATGGCCGAGGAGCACCCGGCACTGTATGCCGAACTGGGCAAATTCTATCGTCTCGACCCGCTGTCCTGGTCGTAGACGAGGGCCGTTGCAGTTGCCCAACGTCAGCGCGATAGGCAAGCTCCGGCGCTGTCGGAAGGCTATCCGCCCCGTTTGACCGGGCGATAGCCCGCCGCGTGTGCGGCATGATGGTCATGGCCATGCCGGTGTGCATGAAGATGCTTGTGCGCCTCGCCATTGGCGTGAACGTGCCAATGCGCGTGGGCCAGATGGGTCTGCCGCAGTAATTCCTGGTCGGCCAGGATTTCAGCCGGCGTGCCTGCTGCCGCCACCTTGCCGTTGGCCAGCACGAAAACGAAGTCGGCAATATCCTCGACGATGTCGAGGTCGTGCGTGGCCGTCACGATTGTTCGCCCCGTATTTCGGCTCTCGATCAGAAAACGGATGACTTCGCTCTGGCTCTCGGGGTCCAGCGAAGCGGTGGGTTCGTCGAGGAGCAGGACTTCGGGTTCCAGGATCAGCACGGAGGCCAGCGCCACGCGCTTCTTTTCTCCGCCGGACAGACGGTGTGGAGCGCGATCCTTCAGGTGGCCAATGGCGAAGCGGGCCAGCATTTCGTCTACACAACGCAGGATCGTGTCCCTGGGCCAGCCGAGTTGAAGTGGACCGAAAGCAATTTCATCGAACACCGTTGGATTGAAGATCTGTACGTCCGGATTCTGGAATACCAGCCCGACACGACGCCTGAATGCGAAATTGATATCGTCATCCGCCAGCGCATCCTCGCTCAACACTTCGCCGAAGGCTCTCAACTCACCCTTGCCAGGAAAATACAGCGCATCGAGAAGCCGTAACAGCGTGGACTTGCCCGAGCCGTTGGCGCCGAGCAGGGCGACCCGGTCTCCCCGCCGAATCCGTAGCGAGAGATCGTCCAGTGCCAGTTGGTTCTGGTAAGCATAGGACACCTTGGTCAGTTCGAAGATGCAATCGCTCATTGCTGAAACCAGAGAATCAGGACGGGCACTGTCAGTGCCAAAAGCAGCGCAAACCAGTCGCGCCGCCGGGTGCAAAATTCATGGAGCAAATGGACCTCGCCCCGATAGCCGCGCGAAATCATGGCCAGATGCACGTCCGAACTGAGCTGAAACGCTTTACCCAGCAATACGCCCACGGCGGCGGTCACCATCTGGCGCTGCTGCGGCCCTTTCATGGGCGCTACGATGCGGCTGCGACGTGCTTCGAACAATTGTGTGGCGGTCTGCAGAAGCAGAAATATATAGCGATAGGTCATTCCAAGAATGGCCACCACGACCACCGGAACGCCGAGATTCCGCATCGCCTTGAGCACATGCGTCCATGGCGTCGACAAGATCAGCAGGACGGCAAATGTGGCGGAAGTTTCGGCCCGACCGACGAGGAATGCGGCACTGCGCAAACCCTGATGTGTCACCGTCCAATGCACCAGAGGAATCTCCCAGAGCGGACTACCCGGCACGACAACGATGGACGGCAGGGCGATTACACCGGTGAACAGCAGGACCCCGATCCAGACCTGTTTGCACAGCCTGCCCGCCGTAATGTGGGAAGAAGAAGCGAGAACCAGCGCCAGCAGAAACAAGGCGAAAAG
>JANNNT010000317.1:0-3590 GCA_031398685.1 Rhodocyclaceae bacterium
GATGTGGACCATTTCTTCGTGAATGCTTAATTGCCGTCTGAAGTATTCAGGTTCGACGTCATCCCGCGTCATGAGTGAAAGGATGCATGCGAACTTGCCCTTGCCGACACGCCATACATGCAGATCGCAGATCGTGGCCTTGATCGGGCTGGCCTCGATCACCTCCCTGATCTCGTCGACTATCGGGGCATTCATTTCAGCATCGAGCAGCACGCGCCCGGAATCGCGCAACAAGCCGTACGCCCACACAGAGACCAGTCCCGCGCCGACAATTCCCATAACCGGATCCAGCCAGCTTGCCCCCCAGAGTTTGCCGCCAAACAGCGCTACGATGGCGAGCACCGAGGTGGCTGCGTCGGCCACGACGTGCAGATACGCCGAGCGCAAGTTCAGATCGTGGTGATGATGACTATGTGTTTCCTGATGGCGGTGCCCGTGGTGATGCTCATGGGCGTTCCCGTCCTTGAGCAGCCAGGCACAGGCAAGATTGACCAGCAGGCCGATCACGGCGATGGTGATGGCCTGATCGTATTCAATGGGCGTCGGAGCAAGCAGACGTTCAACCGACTGGTACAACATCAGCAAGGCGACCAACACCAGAAAAAGCGCGCTGGTATAGCCGCCGAGCACTTCTATCTTCCAGGTTCCGAAGGCGAATCGGGTGTCGTGGGCGAAGCGCCGCGCGGCACCATACGCCAGCACCGACAAACCAAGCGCCAGGGTATGAGAGCTCATGTGCCAGCCATCTGCCAGCAGCGCCATCGAGTTGAACAGCCAGCCGCCGGCAATTTCGGCGACCATCATCGCAGCGGTCAGCACGACGGCCCACAGCGTGTTTCTCTCGGCGAGCGGGTTACCATCGTCAAAGACGTGAGAGTGGTGCCAGTCCTCAACAGAATAAGTAGGTTGCATTTGATGGTATCCTTCGTTTGAAACAGAAAATATACTATACCCCAGTATACTTTGCGCCGCCAGAAAGAAGCCATGCCACATACGATTAAAGACAAGAAACAACTGCTGGCCCGTGTGCGACGCATCACGGGCCAGTCGGAGGCGCTGGAAAGGGCGCTGGAGCAGGAGACGGAATGCTCCGCAATACTCCAGCAGATCGCCGCGATCCGGGGCGCCGTGAGTGGCTTGATGGCCCAGGTGCTGGAAGGGCATATCCGGGAACACCTTGGCCCGGTGGTTGTTTCTCTGGAGCAACGTAATGAGGATATTGAACAGGTGCTTAGCGTGCTCAAGTCATACCTGAAGTAAGGCTGGCTTGGCTTACGGACTACCCGGATTCTGCAGGCGCTCGATCGAGAATTTTTTATCGACTGCCGAATTCATGCAGGCAGTCACGCGATACGGTGAGAGCGGGGGTGGGGAACATATGACCAATGCAAAGTCAATCACGCTTTTTGAATAGGCGTGAAACAACTGTGGTTCGCCGTCTTTGGTTACGCGGCCAGCCGATGTTCCTTGTCCGCGTTGGCCAGGTACTCATTGGCATCGTCCAGGCACTGTCGTGCACACGAGGCGCAATGGCCGCAATCACGTGCCACGCCCAAGTCGCGCCTCAAGTCTTTCAACGTCCGCGCCCCGCCCTCGGCCGCTTCACGAATCTGGCGGTCGGTAACTGCATAGCAGACGCACACAAACATAAAAAACGCTCCACAAATCATATATTGCACGCTAATGCGAACGTTTCTCATTTTACGCAAATGAGAATAACTGTCAATAGCGATTTTGATTTTTCCCCGCAACATGACCTAACGGACATAAATTCTGTCACCGTCAAAGGAAGCAGAACAGCGTCCACCCTCACCCATAAACCGCACGATAACTTTTTCACTCACCGCGACAAAAATGGTTTGATGTTTGCTACTGGAATATCCGAAGTCCGGCACTGTTTCGGTACAAAGAACAGGCTGCCATGAACCACGCTGGTGCAGCGGGCCTGTCGCTGCAATTTCGGGCCTGCCCGACAGACCAACCGATATGCGGCAATGGAGCGATCTCCCATCGCGGCTGTTTTCATCCGGATCGAACACCAGCCATTCCGCAACCCGGCTTGCCAACCATGGAGCCTGCCGGGGCGTGGAAATCATCTGAGGCCTTTCGGAACACGTAAGTGCCCCGCCACACCGGATCACGTTTAAGATGCCGACCGCACAATAAAAATTTACGGCATAATTTTTGCTAAATACACGTTGCCGCGCTGGCGCTGCCTGATAACAAGCTCACCGTTCGGAAGATTTGCGGGGGCTACGAGAACGAAGCACGCCGGCCACTTTCAGTTCATAACCAGGAGAGACCATGTCACCGATCCGCCGTCGCCTCATTATTCTCGCTACCGCCTTCTTTGCAGTCATGCCCGGACTATCCATGGCCCAGAGCAAAATCAAGGTTGCGGCGATCTACACCGTACCCTTTGAACAGCAATGGGTCAGTCGCATCCACAAGGCGCTCAAGGCGGCCGAAGCGCGCGGCGAAATCGAATACAAAGCTACGGAAAACGTGGCCAATGCCGACTACGAGCGCGTCATGCGCGAGTACGCCACATCCGGCAACCAGCTGATTCTGGGTGAAGTGTTCGGGGTCGAAACCGCAGCCCGCAAGGTCGCCAAAGACTTCCCTAAAATCGCGTTCGTGATGGGATCGTCGGGCAAACCGCAAGCCCCTAATTTCAGCGTTTTTGACAACTTTATCCAGGAGCCGGCCTACCTCAGCGGCCTGATTGCCGGCGGCATGACCAAGACCAACAAGATCGGCCTCGTTGGCGGTTTTCCAATCCCGGAAGTCAACCGCCTGATGAATGCATTCATGGCCGGTGCCAAGGAAACCAACCCCAAGGTGGAATTCAGCGTGAGCTTCATCAATAGCTGGTTTGACCCACCCAAAGCCAAGGAAGCCAGCTTCGCGATGATCGACAAAGGCGTGGATGTGATGTATGCCGAGCGTTTTGGTGTCAGCGATGCCGCCAAGGAAAAAGGCAAGCTGGCCATCGGCAACGTCATCGACACTCAAGCGCAGTACCCGGATACTGTCGTAGCCTCGGCCTTGTGGAACATGGAACCCACCGCTGATCGAGCGATCAAGCTGGTCAAGGAGGGCAAGTTTGCCGCCGAAGACTACGGTGTGTATTCCACCATGAAGCACAAAGGCTCTGAACTGGCTCCGCTGGGCACGTTCGAGAAAAAGGTGCCCGCCGACATACTCAACAAGGTAAAGGCTCGCGAGAAAGAGATTCTGGCCGGCAAGTTCATCGTCAAGGTGGACGATGGCCAGCCCAAATCCACCGCCAAATAAACCGGCACGCCAAGCCGCGCCGATCTTGGCTCAGCCAGACAACCCAACCGCGCTGGAGCTGTGCGGCATCACCAAGCGCTTCGGCGCGCTGCTGGCCAACGACGACATCAGCCTCTCCGTTCACAGCGGAGAGGTTCTGGCCTTGCTCGGCGAAAACGGCGCCGGCAAATCAACACTGATGTCTATCCTGTTCGGCCACTATGTGGCCGACGAAGGCCATGTCACCGTCAATGGCCATTCCCTGCCCGCGGGTAACCCGGCGGCCGCCCTGGCCGCTGGAATCGGCATGGTGC
>JANNNT010000344.1:0-4372 GCA_031398685.1 Rhodocyclaceae bacterium
GACGTTGCAGAAGAGCTGGCCAGGCTGTCCACGCACCTCGACGAAGTCGAGCGCGTGCTCAAAGCCGGTGGTGCAAGCGGCAAGCGCCTCGATTTCCTGATGCAGGAACTCAACCGTGAAGCCAATACGCTCGGCTCAAAATCGGTGGTTACTGAAGTTTCGCAGACGGCGATGGAACTGAAACTGCTGATCGAGCAAATGCGAGAGCAGATTCAAAACCTGGAATGATCATGCAGATCCTTCCGTAACATCACAACACCCGCACGAAAGCCGCTAAGCAAGCGGCTTTCGTGTTTCTGGCGTGGGCGTTGCCGAAAAGTGGCCGAGCCGCCATACACCACGCATAATAGACGCTTCGCCAGCACAGGCCGGCGCAATCTTCCCCGAAGACTTCCATGCTCGACGACATCAAGAAAACCCTGTGGGCGACCGCCGACAAGCTGCGCGCCAACATGGACGCCGCCGAATACAAGCACCTGGTGCTCGGCCTGATCTTCGTCAAATACATTTCCGACACCTTCGCCGCCCGCCGCGTCGAGCTCACTCGCCGCTTTGCCGACCAGACCGACGATTACTTCCTGCACGACGCCGACGCCAAACTGCTGGCCGGCGAACTCGAAGACCGCGACTACTACAAGGAAGTGAACGTCTTCTGGGTTCCCGAGAGCGCCCGCTGGGAAGCCCTCCGCGCGGCCGCCAAGCAGCCGCACATCGGCAAGCGCATCGACGACGCGCTGGCCGTCATCGAAGTGGAAAACCCCAAGCTCAAGGGCATCCTCGACAAGCGCTACGCCCGCGCCCAGCTGCCCGACGGCAAGCTCGGCGAACTGGTCGACCTCGTGTCCACCATCGGTTTTGGCGAAGATGTGCGCGTCGCCCGCGACGTGCTGGGGCAGGTCTATGAATACTTCCTCGGCCAGTTCGCCAGCGCCGAAGGCAAGAAAGGCGGGCAGTTCTACACCCCGGCCAGCATCGTCAAAACGCTGGTTGCCGTCCTCGCCCCGCACCACGGCAAGGTCTATGACCCGTGCTGCGGCTCGGGCGGCATGTTCGTGCAGAGCGAGAAGTTCATCGAAGCGCACGGCGGAAAACTCGGCGATGTGTCCATCTACGGGCAGGAATCCAACCCCACGACCTGGCGCCTGGCCGCCATGAACCTGGCCATTCGCGGCATCGACTTCAACCTCGGGCGCGAACCGGGCGACACCTTCACCCGCAACCAGCACCCGGATTTGCGCGCCGACTTCATCCTCGCCAACCCGCCTTCAACATCAGCGACTGGTGGCACGGCAGCCTGACCGGCGACCCGCGCTGGGAGTTTGGCGACCCACCGGCAGGAAATGCCAACTACGCCTGGTTGCAGCACATGCTCTACCACCTCAAGCCCAGCGGCCGCGCCGGCATCGTGCTGGCCAACGGCTCGATGAGTTCCAGCCAGAACTCTGAGGGCGACATCCGCCGCGCCATGGTCGACGCCGACGTGGTCGAAGTGATGATCGCCCTGCCCGGCCAGCTCTTCTTCAACACCCAGATTCCCGCCTGCCTGTGGTTCCTCGCCAGGAATAAAACCACCCGCCAGGGCGAAGTGCTGTTCATCGACGCGCGCAAGCTTGGAAGCATGATCAGCCGCGTGCAGACCGAGTTCACCGACGACGTCATAGCGCGCATCGCCGGCACGGTGGCCGCGTGGCGGGGCGAAAACCGTCATTCCTGCGAAGGCGGGAATCCAGAAGAGGCGTATCAGGACATCCCCGGCTACTGCCGCAGCGTAAAACTGCCTGAGATCGCCGAACACGGTCACGTCCTGACGCCCGGCCGCTACGTCGGCGCCGAGGCCGTGGAAGACAACGACGAAGCCTTCGCCGACAAGATGCAGTCGCTCACCGAAAAGCTCGGCGAGCAGATGGCCAAAGGCGTGGAACTCGATCAGTTGATCCGGCAGAAACTGGGAGGACTGGGGTATGAGTTCTGAAAAAAAGCGACTACCCGCGAAGTCGAACGATCAGCTTCGTCAGCAACGGGGCCGCACCGACCGTAGCGTGATGTTCCCCGTTGCGCCCGAGTCGGTGGAAATGCCCGGCGGCTACGCCGACATGCTCACGGAACTCAAGCAGCGCATCCGGCAAGAACGTCTGCGTGTCGTGTTGGCCAGCAACGCAGCGATGGTCCTGCTGTACTGGGACATTGGACAAAGCGTATTGGTCAAACAGGAGGCCGAAGGCTGGGGCGCACGCGTGATCGACCGGCTATCCGGCGACTTGAGGCAGGCCTTCCCCGACATGAAAGGCTTTTCCCCGCGCAACCTCAAGTACATGCGCAGCTTTGCCGCCGCATGGACTGACAGGTCAATTGTGCAAGCGCTGCTTGCACAATTGACCTGGTACCACAACATCGCCTTGCTGGAAAAGCTGCCGCAGCCCGAACAACGCCTGTGGTACGCCCGCAAAACGTTGGAATATGGTTGGTCACGCAACATTCTGGCCATTCAGATCCAGGCCCAAGCCATGGACCGCCAAGGCAAGGCGCAAAACAATTTTCCCGCCACCTTGCCGCCTGCCGACTCGGATATGGCCACCCAGGTGTTCAAAGACCCCTACCTGTTTGACTTTCTTGGCACCGATGCCCCGCGCCGCGAAAAGGCGCTGGAGCAAGGATTGATCGACCACATCCAGAAATTTCTCATTGAACTGGGGCAAGGTTTTGCTTTTGTCGGGAGGCAAATCCATCTGGAAATTGGCGATGACGATTTTTACCTTGACCTGTTGTTCTATCACCTCAAGCTGCGCCGCTACATCGTCGTCGAGCTGAAGGCCCGCAAATTCACCCCCGGCGACGGCGCTCAACTGGGCATGTACATGACGGCGGTTGACCGCCTGCTGGCTCACCCGGATGACAAACCCACCCTGGGTCTGCTGCTGGTGCGGGAAAAAAACCAGGTGCTGGTTGAGTACGCGCTGGGCGGAACGAACCACCCGATCAGCATCGCCGAATGGGAAACCCAACTGACTCGCGCCCTGCCAGAAGACCTGCGCGGCAGCTTGCCCAGCATTGAAGAGATTGAGGCGGAGCTGGCGGAAGATGATAGGGCCGGGATATGAGTTCTGAGCCAGTAGGTCGGGTTAGCCCGCAGGGCGTAACCCGACGGTCAGCGGATGAGGTTTCGGGTGCAGAGGTCGGGTTACGCTGCGCTAACCCGACCTACGCGGCTCGATCAGTTGATCCGGCAGAAACTCGGGGGGCTGGGGTATGAGTTTTGAAGGGTTTCAATTAACGCGCCTAAGAGATTTATTGCTTGAGCCTGTCCGAAATGGCGTCTACAAACAAAAAGAGTTTCACGGCCGAGGCTGCAAAATCGTCAACATGGGCGAACTGTTCGGGCATCCGCGCCTATTTGGCGTGCCGATGAAGAGAGTAGAGTTAAACGACAAGGAGTTAGAGAAATCGCTACTGCGTGTAGGCGATCTGCTTTTTGCCCGGCGATCTCTCGTTGCTTCCGGTGCAGGTAAATGCTCAGTAGTGAAGGGCATAGTTGAGCCAACGACGTTCGAAAGCTCGATTATTCGCGCCAGACCTGATCCGAAAAAGGCTTCAAGCGACTACCTGTACTATTACTTCTCGTCCGCTTTGGGTCGAGAAAACATGGGGCAAATTCTTCGGCAAATGGCTGTGTCCGGAATAACTGGAGCAGACTTAGTAACCCTAGAAATCATCTGTCCGCCGCTTGCCCAACAAAAGGAAATCGCGGCGGTCATGAATGCACTCGACGACCGTATCGCCCTCCTGCGCGAAACCAACGCTACGCTCGAAGCCATCGCGCAGGCGCTGTTCAAATCGTGGTTTGTCGATTTCGACCCCGTCCATGCCAAAGCCTGTCGTTCCCGCGAAAGCGGGAACCCAGAAACCATGACAAACCAAGCGGCACTGGATTCCCGCTTTCGCGGGAATGACGGAATGGGTCTCAACGAAACCGCCGCGCTCTTTCCCGACAGCTTCGAGGAATCGGAACTGGGCTTGGTGCCGAGGGGGTGGCGGGTTGAAACTGTTGGCGACAATACCAGCTATCTAAATCGGGGGATTTCGCCAAAGTACACCGAAGAAGGCGGTGTTTCGGTCATCAATCAGAAGTGCATCCGTGATTTCATCCTAGATTTCAGCAAAGCTCGCAGACACAACAACACACAACGGAAAATTGACGGCAGAGAATTGAGCGTTGGTGATGTACTTGTTAACTCGACTAAAGTAGGAACACTAGGCCGAGTTGCTCAGGTACTTACATTAGATGAGCCAAGCATTGTCGATTCGCACGTAACCGTCGTCCGTGCAAGCCCGGGGCTAAGTTGGAATTACCTTGGCCTTGCCCTCATGCGAAAAC
>JANNNT010000364.1:0-2140 GCA_031398685.1 Rhodocyclaceae bacterium
TTGCGGCGGCTGGGCGCCGGCTTCCCACCACTGGATGTTCGACTTGATCTGGTCGAGTTTCTTGAAGGCGCGTTCGACGCCGGCTTTGGTGGCAAGCTGCTTGTAGACGTCGTCAGGTTTTACGCCGTCGGCAATCAGGGCGAACTCCAGCGTGAACTTGGCGCCCTTGCGCATGCCGCGCTTGCCGGGGATTTTTTTCGTATCCCAGAAATCGCCCCAGTTGGCCGGCGGTGTTTTGAGCGTATCGCCGTTGTAGGCGATGATGGTCGACCAGACGAAAACACCGATGCCGCATTCAGTGAGCGCGGCAGGAACGAAATCGGCCTTCGGACCGATCTTGCTCATGTCGAGTTTTTCGTACAGGCCTTCCTCGCAGCCGCGGGCGAGTTCGGGGGATTCGACTTCAACCACGTCCCACGACACATTCTTGGCTTCGACCATGGCCTTGATCTTGGCCTGTTCGCCGTTGTATTCACCCTGAATGATCTTGCCGCCGGTGGATTTGGTGTAGGGCTCGTAGAAGGCCTTGATCTGGGCCTTCTGGTTGCTGCCGCCGAACGAGATGACAGTGACGTCGGCGTGGGCAGCGCCGGCCAACAGGCAGACGGCGGCACAGGCGGCGGCGATCGGGCGAACGTTCAAAATGCTGTGGATCATTTGAATCTCCTGGGTGATGAAAATCGAAGGGCTCGGGTGAAGTCAGCTGTGTTGCCGTAAATGCAGCTCATGCGCCGACGGATGGATCAAGCGCACGCAATTGCTCGGGGTTGATTCCGACATGGATGGCGTCACCCGCGTCGAATCGGTGTTTGTGCTGGGCGGCGGGCGCCTTGGCAATAATGTTCTTGCGCCCGGCCAGTTCAATCCGCACGCGCAGGTGATCACCCAGATAGATGACCTCCCTGACGTATCCGCCCAGACGGTTGGCGCAACCCAGCGACTGGGCGTTCAACTGGATGCTTTCGGGGCGGATCGAGAGCACGGTGCGCGCCCCCTGTTTCGCCACATTGCCGATACTGGCCTGAACGCGCATCCCGTTATCCAGGCGGACCTGGCAGGTTTCGCCATGAACGGACTCCACCATGCCATCGAGGGCGTTGTTTTCACCGATGAAGTTGGCGACGAAATTGTTGGCGGGTTTTTCGTACAGCGCTGTCGGGCTGTCGATCTGCTGGATGACCCCGTGGTTGAACACGGCAATGCGGTCCGACATGGTCAGCGCTTCGCTCTGGTCGTGCGTCACAAAAACGACGGTAATCCCGAGCTTGTCGTGGATGTGCTTGATTTCGAGTTGCATGTGTTCGCGCAACTGCTTGTCGAGCGCGCCCAGTGGTTCGTCCATGAGCACCAGTTCGGGATCGAAAACCAGCGCACGCCCCAAAGCGATGCGTTGTTGCTGGCCGCCCGAGAGCTGTTGCGGATAGCGATCGCCGTAAGCGCTTAACTGCAGCATATCCAGCGTCTTGTTAACTTTCTTGTCGATTTCGGCCGTGGCGAGTTTGCGGATGGCCAGCGGAAAGCGCAGGTTCTCGCGCACGGTCATGTGCGGAAACAGCGCGTAGTTCTGGAAAACCATGCCGATATTGCGTTTGTGCGGCGGCACGTTGTTGATGACCTGGCCGCCGAGACGGATTTCGCCACCGGTCGGGCTTTCGAAGCCGGCCAGCATCATCAGGCAGGTCGTCTTGCCGGACCCTGACGGTCCGAGCAGGGTGAGGAATTCGCCGCGACGGATGTCGAGATTCAGATCGCGAACGATCAGGTTCTCGCCGTCATAGGTCTTTTGTACCCGCCGGAACGTGACGTGGGGGGCTTCGTTTGTCTGACTACCGAAAGTGCTCATTTATTTCTCCTCGCTGTCCGCCGGTCAAGGCGGGCAAGCTCTGGGTTCAAGCCCGTGGAATCAAGAATTTCCTTTGGCCTTGAGTTAATCATAGGGGGTATATTGGACAAAATGAGAACCAATTTTTGCTAATTTGATGGAACCAATTCCTGAGGACAGCCCATGGAACAGCAATTGATCGTCGAGGTACTAGAGCAATATCTGGGCCGTCAGGTGCCCTCACTCAAATTGCGTATCCGTTTGTACATGGCTCTGCGCCTGGCGATTCTTGATCGTGCCCTGCCGCAGGGAACCCGG
>JANNNT010000399.1:0-2261 GCA_031398685.1 Rhodocyclaceae bacterium
AGACGCGATCCGCGTCCCACTTCGCTTCAGTGATGAAGTACTGAAAAGCCTCATACGACCCGGGATCGGTCACCCGCGCGAGCATGGCCTCCATGGACTTTCGCGCACTGTCGCTGAGCAACCCCTGGACATAGCGACGCAGGGCCAACACCTGCGCGCGGTGCCCAAAGCATTCCTTGAACGCTTCAAGCCAGCGCATCAGGCGGTGCAGTTGCCCCACGACTTGGCGATCGGTCACCAAGCCGCAGGGTACTCAATCGCGTCGGCCGGTACAATGTCCTCAATCTCGATCACTCTGCACAACGGTGCCAGTCAGAGTGATCTAACAAAGTAGTCCTAGCCTGACTTTCGCAGTTCAAACCGTTTTCCTCGTGTTTGTGTGAGCCGAGGCGTCGTAAGTCCTTTCGCGGCAACACCGCGTGTCGCGAGACGGCTGTGGTGAAGACCTACCCCCTGTTCTTCGGCACGCGATTCGTTGATCCTGTGCGGGATGTTTCTGCGAGGCACGAATCGCCGGAAGGACGGCAAAGATCATCGCTATTTCAGCGTCGTCGAAAATCGGCGGTTGTCGTCCGGCAAGACGGCGCAGCGGACGGTCGTGTATTTGGGCGAGATCAACGATCAGCAGGCGGCGGCCTGGCGCAAGACCCTGGACGTCTTCGACGAGGACGCGCAGCGACATCAGACCTTGAGTTTGTTTCCGGACGACCGCGAGATGCCCGTCGATGCGCTGGATGGTCTGCAAGTGAAGTTGAGCGGGTTGGCATTGCGTCGGCCCCGCGCGTTCGGCAACTACTGGTTGGCGTGCCAGGTGTGGCGGGAATTAGGGCTGGAGCTATTCTGGCAAGCGCGCTTGCCGGCGGGTCGCGAAACGGTGAGCTGGGAGAAGGTGCTGCGGCTCCTGGTGGTGCAGCAGTGGATCGCGCCGGGCAGTGAGTGGCGCGTGCATCGGTCCGGGTTTCTCGACAGCGCGATGGACGCCTTGTTGGACGTGGACTTTGCCGTGGCGGAGAAGGATCGGCTGTACCGGTGCCTGGATCGATTGATCGCGCACAAGGCCGATCTGTTCGTCTGGTTGAAACAGAAATGGACGGATCTGTTTGACGCCGACTTCGACGTGTTGCTCTACGATCTGACCAGCACGTACTTCGAAGGCGAGATGGACGACAACCCGAAAGCCAAACGCGGCTATAGCCGTGACGGGCGATCGGACTGCGTGCAGGTGGTGATCGCGTTGGTGATGACCCCGGATGGCTTTCCGTTGGCGTACGAAGTGATGGACGGGAATACATCGGACCGCGCGACGCTCCGGGGGTTTTTGGACCGGATCGAAACGACCCATGGCAAGGCGAAGCGGTTGTGGGTGATGGATCGCGGCATCCCGACCGAAGCGATCCTCGCCGAGATGCGGGACCCGGCCCGTCAGGTGTCCTATCTGGTCGGCACGCCCAAGAGCAAGATCACCCAATACGAACAGCACTGGCTCAATCTGCCCTGGCAGAAGGTCCGCGATTCGGTGGACGTGAAGCTGTTTGCCCACGACGGAGAACTCTATGTCCTGGCCAAGAGCGCGGGTCGGCAAGCGAAAGAAACGGCCATGCGCCGCAAGCGACTGGTGCGGTTGTTACGCAAGCTACGGGCGATGCGCCACAGCCTCCCGGCACGCGATCAACTGCTCATGCGCCTTGGCGCGGCCAAAACAGAGGCGGGCCGCGCGTTTGGGTTTGTCCACATCGACCTGCCCGGCCCGGCGCAGCCGGTGACGCGCGCGTCGTTTCGGTTTCGTGTCGATCGCACCAAGCTCGCCGCCGCCCAATGGCGTGACGGCCACTACTTGCTCCGCTCCAACCTGACGGCCGAAGACCCGGCTGTCCTGTGGACCCGGTATGTCCAGTTGACGCAGATCGAGGCGGCCTTTCGATCGCTCAAGAGCGACCTGCGCGTCCGCCCGATCTACCATCAACTCGAGCACCGCGCCGACGCGCACATCCTGATTGCGTTCTTGGCCTACGGCCTGCAGGTCACCCTCAAGCATCGGTTGATGGCGCACGCGCCCGGATGGACCCCGGCGTCGGTCATGACCCAACTGGCGACGATTCAATTGATCGACGTCTGTATTCCCACGGTCGACGACCGCTGGCTGCGGATGCCGCGCTACACCCAGCCCGACACCGCCACCAAGATGTTGCTCCACCAGCTTCATCTCACCTTGCCCGCGCAACCGGCCCCTCGCATCACGGCCGACCCCGCCATCCTCACCG
>JANNNT010000405.1:0-5141 GCA_031398685.1 Rhodocyclaceae bacterium
CTGGCGAAGTACGCGGCAGAGCTGGCCGCCGCCGGCGTGCGCCGGGTCAATGTCTCCCTCGATACCCTCAATGCCCTGACCTTCCGCCACATCACCCAGCGCGAGGGGCTTGCCGATGTGCTGGGCGGCATCGACGCCGCCCGTGCCGCCGGACTGGCGGTGCGCATCAACGTCGTCGCGCTGGCCGGCATCAACGACGCGGAGTTTGACCAGCTGATCCGCTGGTGCGGCGAACACGGCTGCGACCTGGCCCTGATCGAGATGATGCCGCTCGGCGGGCTGAGGGCCGAACACTACCTGCCGCTCGACCGAGTGCGCAAGCTGCTCGCCAAGCGCTGGACCCTGACCCCGGCCGAGACGGGAGTGGGGCAGAAAACGGGAGGGCCTTGCGGCTACTGGAATGTTGCCGAAACCGGTCGCCGGATTGGCTTCATCACGCCGATGAGCCACGGTTTCTGCACCACCTGCAATCGTGTTCGCGTCACCTGTACCGGCCGTCTGGTGCCGTGCATGGCGCAACAAGGCGACATCGACCTGCGCGCCGCGCTGCGCGGTTCCGGGGCGGATGACTGCCTCGAAGCGGCCATCGTAGCGGCGATCAACACCAAGCCGGCAGGCCACCACTTCAACGTCGGCGGCGCGTCCGGCGGTGCCCAGCGCATGTGGCAGCTGGGCGGATGACGGTTGAGGGCTGAGATCCGCGCCGCCATTCCCGATTACGCAATGTGGCCGAAAGGCCGCCAACCTAGGAAACGACCATGTGTGATAACTGCGGCTGCAATGTGACCGATGCCAACCGGCACCTGCTCGAGGGTGATGAGTTTCACACCATCGAAGTGCTCGAAAACCTGCTGCACGAGAACGATATCCAGGCCGACCACAATCGCGCCCATTTTGAGGACCACGGGGTCTTCGCCGTCAACATCATGTCGGGGCCCGGCAGCGGCAAGACCAGCCTGCTCGAGGCGACCATCAAGGCGCTGCCGGCGGGTTTGCGCATCGCCGTCATCGAGGGCGATCTGGAAACGGAGAACGACGCCGAGCGCATCCGTCGCCACGGCGTGCCGGCGGTACAGATCACCACCGGCATGGCCTGTCACCTCGACGCCCACATGGTGCATACGGCCTTGCACGAGATCGAGCTGGAGGGGGTCGATATTCTCTTCATTGAGAACGTCGGCAACCTCGTCTGCCCGGCCAATTTCGATATTGGGCAACATCGCAACGTGCTGCTGCTGTCCGTCACCGAGGGCGACGACAAACCCGCCAAATATCCGATCATGTTCCGTGCCGCCGATCAGGTGCTAATTACCAAGACCGACTTGCTGCCGTATATCGAGGAGTTCAGCATCGCCCGCGCCCGTGCCGCCATCCGGGCCATTCGCGGCGACTTGCCGATCATTGAACTGTCGGCTAAGAACGGCAACGGGCTTGAGCAGTGGATCGCCTGGCTGCTTGAGTCCGTGGCCGAAGGCCAGCGCGAAGCCCGGGCGGCCTGAGCGGCGGCGGCAAAGCCACCGGGCGAGAATCTCGATGCCGAACGCCAGCGCCGAGGATCGTCTGTGGGAACTTCATCAGGCAGGACTGCTCAAACTTGACCTTGGCACGGTAGCGGCCACGGTGTCGTATTTCGCGCCCTGCCATCAGCGCCAGCAGGGCATCGGCCAACCCTGGATGGATCTGCTCGGTCTGGTGCCGGAGGTCCGGTCGGAAAGGGTCGGCGACGCTTTCGATTGCTGCGGTCTGGGTGGCATCATGGGGTTCAAGAAGGATTTTCACGAAACATCGCTAAGCATTGGCAGCCGGCTGACCGAAAAGATCAGCGCGGCCGCTCGCGAGCGGCTGGTAACCGATTGCCTCAGTTGCCGGCTCCAGTTCAGGCAAATGCTGCCCTTCGAGGTTTTCCACCCGGTCGAGATTCTGCGGGAAGCGTATCGGAATTTTCGCCCGGCGGCGTCCGGGATGACTGAACCTGCCCGTGGCGTAGCGGTCGCATGAGTCCGCCGGCAGACTCTGCCTTCCCGGACGCCACCATTGTCGCCGAGCGCGTTCGCGTGCGCGGCGCGGTTCAGGGCGTCGGCTTTCGCCCCATGGTGTGGCGGCTCGCCAGGGAGTACGGTCTGCGCGGCTGGGTGAGCAACGACGGTCAGGGCGTTACCATTCTCGCTTGCGGAACCGCGTCCGCCGTTGGCGCTTTTGTCGACGCCCTGCCGGGTCAGGCGCCGCCGCTGGCACGAATCGAAGCCATCGAACGAGAGTCGGTTGCCGAACGGCCGGAGAACGTGGATTTTCGCATCGTCTCCAGCCACGGCGGCACGATTCGCACCAGTGTCGTCGCCGACGCCGCGACCTGCCCGGAGTGTCTGGCGGAAATAACCAACCCCGCGGCCCGACGTTACCGCTATCCGTTTACCAATTGCACCCATTGCGGTCCACGCCTGTCGATCATCGAGGCCATTCCCTACGACCGGGCAGCGACCACCATGCGCGACTTCCCGCTGTGTGCCGAGTGCGCCGCCGAATACGAGAATCCCGGCGACCGCCGGTTCCACGCCCAACCGATCGCCTGTCCCGTTTGCGGCCCGCGTGCCTGGCTGGAGAGTGCCGATGGCCATCCGCTGGCCATCGAATCGTTGACCGCGCTGGATAGCGTCGATGCAAGCTGCACCCTGATCGAGCGTGGCTATATTGTCGCCATCAAGGGACTAGGCGGCTTCCAGCTCGCTTGCGACGCCGGCAACGAAACGGCCGTCGCTCGCCTGCGCCAGCGCAAGCAGCGCGAACGCAAGCCTTTCGCCCTGATGGCGCGGGATCTGGACGTCGTGCGTGCGTACTGCGCGGTGAGTGACACGGAAGCGGCGCTGCTGCATAGCCCGGCCGCACCCATCGTTATCCTCGATGCCAACGGTCCGCACCGGGTCGCAGCCGACGTCGCGCCGGGCATGGCGACCCTCGGCTTCATGCTCCCCAATACGCCGCTGCACCACCTCCTGCTGCAGCAGATGACGCGCCCCATCGTCCTGACCAGCGGCAATCTCAGTGACGAACCGCAGCGCATCGACAACGCTGACGCTCGCTCCAGGCTGCGTGGCATCGCCGACTATTTCCTGCTGCATGATCGCGGCATCGCCCGCCGGGTCGACGACTCCGTGGTTCGCGTCATGGCCGGCAAGCCGCGCCTGATGCGTCGGGCCCGGGGTTACGCGCCGGCACCCATTCGGCTGCCGGACGGTTTTGCCGCCGCACCGCCGATCCTGGCCATGGGCGGCGAACTGAAAAACACCTTCTGTTTGTTGCGCGAAGGCCAGGCCAGCGTTTCGCATCACATGGGCGATCTGGCCGACGCGTTTTGCCATGCCGACTACGTGCAGTCCGTCACTAAATATCATCAGCTCTTCGAACACGACACGCGAATTATTGCGGTGGATAAGCATCCCGAATACCTGTCGCGCAAGCTGGGCGTGGCGATGGCTGAGCAACGTGGTCTGGCGTGCGAGGACGTCCAGCACCATCACGCCCATATGGCCGCCTGCATGGCGGAAAACGGTATCGCCCTGGAGTCCGGTCCGGTCCTCGGCGTCGCGCTCGATGGTCTGGGCTACGGGGGTGACGGCACGCTCTGGGGCGGAGAGTTCTTCCTCGCTGACTATCGTCAGTACACGCGGCTCGCCACCTTCAAGCCGGTGGCCATGCTGGGTGGCGAGCAGGCCATCCTTGAGCCCTGGCGCAACACCTACGCGCACCTGATGGCGGAGATGGACTGGTCGCATTTCACTATTCATTACAGTGAGCTGGGTCTTTATCGTTTCCTCGCCACCAAGCCTCGCCACGTGCTGAACGGCATGATGGCCAAGGGTGTCAACAGCCCCTCCGCCAGTTCTTGCGGCCGACTGTTCGATGCGGTTGCGGCGGCCACCGGCGTCTGCCGCGAACGGGCGTTATACGAGGGCCAGGCCGCAGTGGAATTTGAAGCCCTGGTCGACCAGCGCGCCTTGGCGGACGAGAGCGATACACTGGCCTACCTCTTCGTGATTGCGCACCTGGACAACGGATTGCCGTATGTGGAGCCACTCGCCATGTGGCAAGCCCTGCTCGGCGACCTGCTCCGCGCCACACCGCTGCCGCTGATCGCTGCGCGTTTCCACAAAGGGTTGGCCATCGTCATCGCCCGTATGGTCGAAGCGCTGAGCCGCCAGGAGCACGGCAGCCAAACAGTGAACACCGTCGCCTTGTCCGGCGGCGTGTTCCAGAACCGCATCCTGCTGGAACAGGTGGTGATGCGGCTTGAACGCCGCGGATTCAAGGTGCTTGCGCATCACCGGGTGCCGGCCAACGACGGCGGGCTGGCGCTGGGGCAGGCGGTGATCGCCGCGGCGCGGGCGCTCGCCCATTAAACGAATTGATAGGAGAACCTCATGTGCCTGGGCATTCCCGGACAAATTGTTGAAATCATCGACCACGATATGAAGCTGGCAATGGTCGACGTGGGCGGCGTCCGACGAGCCGTGAACATCGCCTTCATCGTCAATGAGGACCATCCGGTCGCCGCCTGTCTGGGCGACTGGGTTCTGGTGCATGTGGGTTTCGCGATGATCCGCATCGACGAGCAGGAAGCGGCGGCCACCCTGGCGCTGTTGCGCGAGATGGGTGAATACCAGAGCGAAGTCGACAGCATGCAGGCCTCGGCGGCGTCATGAAACAAGGACCCCACAATGAAATACGTTGACGAATTCCGCGATCCGGACAAAGCACAGACCCTGTCGCGGGAAATCCGCACGCTGGTTGCGCGAATTGGCCGGGCACAGCAACGCCCACTGCAGATCATGGAGGTGTGCGGCGGTCACACGCATTCGATCTTCCGTTACGGGATTACACAGTTTCTTCCGGACGAGGTGGAGTTTGTGCACGGCCCGGGTTGCCCCGTCTGCGTGTTGCCCATGGGGCGGGTGGACGACTGCGTGGCGCTGGCCGAACTTCCCCACGTCATCTTCACCACCTTTGGCGACGCCATGCGCGTGCCGGGCTCGAAGAAAAGCCTGCTCAAGGCCAAGGCCGATGGCGCCGACGTGCGCATGGTCTATTCCCCGCTCGACGCCCTGAAACTGGCCAAGGATAATCCCGACCGGGAGGTGATTTTCTTC
>JANNNT010000443.1:0-2606 GCA_031398685.1 Rhodocyclaceae bacterium
TCATCGGCCTGCTGGCCGGCGTCCTGCCCGCCCGCCGGGCGGCAAGACTCGACCCGGTTGACGCCTTGCGGGCCGAGTAATGCCTTGACTGTTCAAGGCATTTGGAAGCGCGACCGTCTTGGAACGGTCATCAAACCCTGATCTGCACCGCCGTTACACAAGCAAATCGTCTTTACGTTTTCTTGATACCGAGCATTGATATCTTGTCACCGTTTTGATGCGCGCCTTTCTAGCATGAGGGTGTCGTAATAACTGAACGGAGTGCAATCATGGATCTCGTCTTTCTTGCCTGCATCGGGCTTTTCTTCGCCCTGATGATCGGCCTGGCCGCCGGCTGTGCCCGGCTGGGCGGTGCCCAATGACCTGGCTTTACATTCTCAGCGGCATCGTTGCCGCCGGCCTGCTGATCTACCTGATCGCCGCACTACTCAATCCGGAGGACTTTTCATGACCTCCCATGCCTGGATTCTTCTCGGACTTTTCCTGGCCGTCCTGTTGCTGACGGTCAAACCGATGGGTCTCTACATCGCCAAGGCGATGGAAGGACGCTTCAGCCTCGGCGGCAAGATCGAACGCCCTCTCTATAGGCTGTGCGGCATCCGCCAGGATGAGGAAATGAGCTGGCTGAAATACGCCTTCGCCATCCTGCTCTTCAGCGTGCTTGGCGTGCTGGCGGTGTACGCCCTGCAACGCCTGCAAGCCTGGCTGCCGCTCAATCCGCAAGCCTTCGCCAACGTCAGTCCGGACTCGGCCTTCAACACCGCGTTGAGTTTCGTCAGCAACACTAACTGGCAAGGTTACTCCGGTGAAGCCACCATGAGCTACCTGACGCAGATGCTGGCGCTGGCGGTGCAGAACTTCTTCTCCGCCGCTACCGGCATCGTCATCGTCATCGCCCTCATCCGCGGCTTCGCTCGCCATACGGCCAAGACCGTCGGCAATGCCTGGGTCGATTTGACCCGTGCCACGCTTTACATCCTGCTGCCCATTTCCATCGTTTACGCCGTCTTCCTGACCGGCCAGGGCGTCATCCAGAACTTCGACGCCTACAAGGAGGTGACAACGCTTGAAGTGACCACCTACGACGCGCCCAAACTCGACGCCGGCGGGCAGCCCATGAAAGACGAGAAGGGCGCCGCCGTTACCGAACCCGTCGCAACGCAGACCCAGACGCTGGCCATGGGGCCAGTGGCCTCGCAGGAAGCGATCAAGATGCTCGGCACCAACGGTGGCGGATTCATGAACGCCAACTCGGCGCATCCCTTCGAAAACCCGACGCCGCTTTCCAACTTCATCCAGATGCTGTCGATCTTCCTGATCCCGGCCGCGCTCTGCTTCACCTTCGGACGCATGGTCGGCGACACCCGCCAGGGATGGGCCGTACTCGCCGCCATGACCGTGATGTTCGTGGTTCTGGCCGGCGCGGCGATGCATTTCGAACAGCAGGGCAATCCGCTGTTGACGCAACTGGGGATTGATCCAGCCGCCGGAAACATGGAAGGCAAGGAAACGCGTTTCGGCATTGCCGAATCCGGGCTGTTCGCGGCCATCACCACGGCGGCTTCGTGCGGCGCGGTCAATGCCATGCACGATTCATTCACGCCTCTCGGCGGCATGGTGCCGCTGGTGTTGATGCAACTGGGCGAAGTCGTGTTCGGCGGCGTCGGTACCGGCCTCTACGGCATGCTGGTCTTCGCCCTCCTGGCGGTCTTCATTTCCGGCCTGATGATCGGCCGCACGCCGGAGTACCTGGGCAAGAAGATCGAAACTTACGAGATGAAAATGACCTCCATCGCCATCCTGGTGACGCCGCTGCTGGTGCTGATCGGCACCGCCATCGCCGTGATCGCCGCCGACGGCCGGGCCGGCATCGCCAACCCGGGCGCCCATGGCTTCTCGGAAATCCTCTATGCCTTTACGTCAGCCGCCAACAACAACGGTAGCGCCTTCGCCGGCCTTTCCGCCAACACGCCCTTCTACAACACCCTGCTGGGGATTGCGATGTGGTTCGGGCGCTTTGGTGTGATCGTGCCGGTACTGGCCATCGCCGGTTCGCTGGCCGCCAAGAAACGCCTGGCCGTTACCGAAGGCACGCTACCGACGCATGGACCACTGTTCGTCACCCTGCTGATCGGCGTCGTGCTGCTGGTCGGTCTTTTGAACTACGTACCGGCTCTGGCTCTGGGCCCGGTTATCGAGCACCTCGTGCTCGGCGCTGCTCACTGAGCCACGGGAGATCATAATGACGCGCAAGACATTTACCCTGTTTGACCCTGAATTGGCGCTGCCAGCCATCGCTGATTCGTTCAGGAAGCTGAATCCGGCCGTGCAATGGCGCAATCCGGTGATGTTCGTCGTCTATATCGGCAGCATCCTGACCACCATCCTCTGGGTTCAGGCGCTGGGCGGCGAGGGGGAAGCCCCGGCCGGATTCATCCTGGCCGTTGCATTGTGGCTATGGTTCACCGTCCTCTTCGCCAACTTTGCCGAAGCCTTGGCCGAGGGTCGCAGCAAGGCACAGGCTTCATCCCTGCGCGGCCTCAAGAAGGAAACCTGGGCCAAGAAGCTGTCCGAGCCTAAGTTTGGCGGCAAGTGGCAATTGGTTC
>JANNNT010000458.1:0-4921 GCA_031398685.1 Rhodocyclaceae bacterium
CGCCGCCTACACCTTGCAGGAAATGCTCACGGTGAAGTCCGACGACGTCAACGGTCGTACCAAGATGTACAAAAATATTGTTGATGGCGACCACAGGATGGAAGCAGGTATGCCCGAATCGTTCAACGTTCTATTGAAAGAAATGCGCTCTCTGGGCATTGATATCGAACTGGAACACGAATAAGGCTTCAATCGGACATTCGGCGCGTTTCGCTGTTTAAGGAGTATCGCTCGTGAAAGACCTACTTGATCTGTTGAAGACCCAGGGCCAGGTTGAAGATTTTGACGCCATCAGCATCGGCCTGGCGTCACCGGAGAAGATCCGTTCGTGGTCATATGGCGAGGTGAAGAAGCCAGAAACCATCAATTACCGCACGTTTAAACCCGAGCGCGACGGCCTGTTTTGCGCCAAGATCTTTGGACCTATCAAAGATTACGAATGCTTGTGCGGCAAGTACAAGCGTTTGAAGCACCGCGGTGTGGTGTGCGAAAAGTGCGGCGTTGAGGTGACACTCGCTAAGGTCCGCCGTGAACGCATGGGCCACATCGAACTGGCAAGTCCGGTGGCGCACATCTGGTATCTGAAGTCGCTGCCCTCGCGCATGGGTCTACTTTTGGACATGACCTTGCGTGAGATCGAGCGCATCCTCTATTTCGAGGCCTATGTGGTAGTTGAGCCTGGCATGACCGATCTGGAGCGTGGCCAGCTGCTTTCAGAAGAGTCCTATCTCGACGCTATCGAACAGTATGGCGATGACTTCGATGCACGCATGGGTGCCGAAGCTGTCTATGAACTCTTGAAGACAGTCGATCTCGCTCATGAGGTCAAGACGATTCGCGAAGAGTTACCGAAGACCAACTCCGAAACGAAAATCAAGAAGCTTACTAAGCGACTAAAGCTGATGGAGGCGTTTTTGCACTCGGGTAACCGACCTGAGTGGATGGTGATGAAGGTGCTGCCGGTGCTGCCGCCGGAACTGCGCCCGCTGGTACCGTTGGATGGCGGTCGTTTTGCGACCTCGGATCTGAACGATCTTTACCGTCGGGTCATCAACCGCAACAATCGGCTGAAGCGACTGTTGGACCTCAATGCGCCGGATATCATTGTGCGCAACGAAAAGCGCATGCTGCAGGAAGCCGTCGATGCGCTGCTCGATAACGGTCGTCGCGGTCGCGCTATCACCGGCACCAACAAGCTGCCGCTGAAGTCACTGGCAGACATGATTAAGGGCAAGCAGGGGCGCTTCCGGCAGAACCTGCTCGGGAAACGGGTGGATTATTCCGGGCGGTCCGTCATCGTCGTAGGACCGACCTTGAAGCTCCACCAGTGCGGCCTGCCAAAGAAGATGGCGCTGGAGCTTTTTAAGCCCTTCATTTTCAGCAAACTCGAACGCCGTGGCCTGGCTACCACCATCAAGGCCGCTAAGAAGCTCGTTGAGCGTGAAGGCCCGGAAGTGTGGGATATCCTCGAGGAAGTTATTCGCGAGCATCCCGTCATGCTCAATCGTGCGCCAACCTTGCATCGGCTGGGCATCCAAGCTTTTGAACCGGTGCTGATCGAAGGTAAAGCGATCCAGTTGCATCCGCTTGTTTGCGCGGCGTTCAACGCCGACTTTGACGGTGACCAGATGGCCGTTCACGTTCCGCTGTCGCTCGAAGCGCAGATGGAATGCCGCACCCTGATGCTGGCGTCGAACAATGTGCTTTCGCCAGCCAACGGCGAGCCGATCATCGTTCCATCGCAGGATATCGTTCTGGGTCTTTACTACGCGACGCGTGAGCGAATCAACGCCAAGGGCGAAGGGATGATTTTCCCCGACCTGGCTGAAATCACGCGCGCCATGCAGGCCGGTGAGCTCGATGTGCATGCCAAGATCTCGGTTCGTATCAAGGAATATGAGAAGGACGGCGAAAACGGCTGGAAGGGAAAAATCACCCGCTACAACACAACGGCTGGTCGTGCCTTGTTGTCTGAGATTCTGCCGAAGGGACTCCCTTTCAGCGTCCTCGACAGGCCGCTCAAGAAAAAAGAAATTTCCAAGCTGATCAACACCGCTTTCCGGCGTTGTGGCCTGAAGGAAACCGTTGTTTTCGCCGACAAGCTGATGCAGAACGGCTACCGTCTGGCAACGCGTGCCGGTATCTCGATCTGCTCGGATGACATGCTCGTGCCGACGCAGAAGGGCGAAATCATTGCCGCTGCCGAAAAGGAAGTGAAGGAAATCGAGAGTCAATACACCAACGGTCTGGTGACCAACGGCGAACGCTACAACAAGGTCGTTGATATCTGGGGCCGCACCGGTGACCAGGTGGCCAAGGTCATGATGGAGCAGCTCGGTCACGAGGAAGTGATTGATCGCCATGGCAAGAAGGTCAAGCAGGAATCGTTCAACTCCATTTACATGATGGCCGATTCCGGTGCCCGGGGCTCGGCGGCCCAGATTCGCCAGCTGGCAGGTATGCGCGGGCTGATGGCCAAGCCGGACGGCTCGATTATCGAGACGCCGATTACCACCAACTTCCGTGAGGGTCTGAACGTTCTCCAGTACTTCATTTCGACGCACGGCGCACGTAAGGGTTTGGCGGATACGGCGCTGAAGACGGCAAACTCGGGTTATCTGACCCGCCGACTGGTCGACGTGACACAGGATCTGGTCGTCATTGAAGATGATTGTGGCACTGAGAATGGTGTCACCATGAAAGCTCTGATTGAGGGCGGTGAAGTCATCGAGGCCTTGCGTGAACGGATTCTTGGCCGCGTCACCATTGTTGATGTGGTTAATCCGGAAACGGATGAAACCGTTATCGAAGCCGGTACGCTGATCGATGAAGATCTTTGTGATCTGGTTGATCAGCTTGGCATCGACGAAGTGAAGGTGCGCACGCCGCTCACCTGCGACACACGGTATGGTCTGTGTGGCAAGTGTTACGGTCGCGATCTCGGGCGTGGAACCCCGGTCAACGTTGGCGAGGCCGTTGGCGTTATCGCCGCACAGTCAATCGGCGAGCCGGGTACGCAGCTCACCATGCGGACCTTCCACGTTGGTGGCGCTGCATCGCGTGCGGCGGTGGCCAGTCAGGTCGAGACCAAGAGCGCGGGGGTCGTACGTTTCACGGCCACAATGCGTTATGTGACCAGCGCCAAGGGCGAGAAAATCGTCATTACGCGTTCCGGTGAGGTTCTGATCACTGACGACAACGGACGCGAGCGGGAAAAACACAAGGTGCCGTACGGCTCCACGCTGCAGGTGGCCGATGGGCAGCAGGCCAAGGCCGGCACCAAGCTGGCGACCTGGGACCCGCATACCCGTCCGATCATCGCCGAATACTCGGGCCTGGTAAAATTCGAGAATGTCGAAGAAGGCGTGACTGTTGCCAAGCAAATCGACGATGTGACCGGTCTGTCGACGCTGGTGGTGATCGATCCAAAGCGTGGCGGCAAGGCGCAGACCAAGGGTTTACGTCCGCAGGTCAGGCTTTATGACGCCAACGGCGAGGAAGTCCGGATGCATGGCAGTGACCATGCGGTGACGATTACTTTCCAGGTCGGCGCAATTATTACCGTACTCAATGGGCAGCAGATTTCCGTTGGCGATGTGCTGGCGCGTCTGCCACAGGAATCCGCCAAGACGCGCGATATTACCGGGGGTTTGCCGCGCGTTGCCGAACTTTTTGAAGCGCGCACGCCGAAGGATGCTGGCATGCTCGCCGAATTCACCGGTACGATGTCATTCGGCAAGGACACCAAGGGCAAGCAACGTCTGGTCATTACCGACCTTGAGGGCGTGACCCACGAGTACCTGATTCCTAAAGACAAGCATGTCCTGGTGCACGATGGCCAGGTGGTGAACAAGGGCGAGTCGATTGTTGATGGTGCACCCGATCCGCACGATATCCTGCGCTTGCAGGGTGTTGAGGCGTTAGCCATCTATATCACCGACGAAGTGCAGGATGTGTACCGTCTGCAGGGCGTGAAGATCAATGACAAACACATCGAAGTCATCGTTCGCCAGATGTTGCGCCGCGTCAACGTAGTGGACACGGGGGACACAAAGTTCATCCGTGGCGAGCAGGTTGAGCGTGCACATTTGCTTGATGAGAACGACCGCATGATTGCCGAGGGTAAACTTCCGGCAAGCTATGAACATGTGTTGCTGGGTATTACCAAGGCATCCTTGTCGACCGACTCGTTTATCTCGGCGGCCTCCTTCCAGGAAACCACTCGTGTTCTGACCGAAGCCGCAATCATGGGCAAGCGCGACGAACTGCGTGGTCTCAAGGAAAATGTCATCGTTGGTCGTCTCATTCCGGCAGGTACAGGTTTGGCGTATCACCGGATGCGCAAGAGCAATGCGGCGGGAATCGATCTGGCGACCGTACCAAGTATTATCGACGACGCTAAATCGGTCGGAGAGAATACGCAGGATGCTCCAGTCGCTTGACTTGGGGCATGATAGACCCTAGAATCTCGGGTCTTTGTCGGCTAGGGCTAACCATTGCCTCTGCCTGTTATAAAAAAATCGCTAAGGCGGCCCTTGGTCCGCCTTGGTTTTTTTGCAGCTGCCATGCCCTTGAAAGGTCGGCGCTGCAGGGAATTTAGGGATAGAAATATGCCAACCATTAACCAGCTTGTGCGTAAGCCTCGCGAAGCCGTTCGTAGCAAGAGCAAAGTTCCGGCGCTGGAAAACTGCCCGCAGAAGCGCGGCGTTTGTACTCGCGTCTATACCACTACGCCGAAGAAGCCGAACTCCGCTCTGCGTAAGGTTTGTAAAGTTCGTCTGACGAACAGCTTCGAAGTCATCTCGTATATCGGCGGCGAAGGCCACAACCTTCAGGAGCACTCCGTGGTTCTGATTCGAGGTGGTCGTGTGAAGGACTTGCCAGGTGTGCGTTACCACACCGTTCGCGGGTCGCTGGATAC
>JANNNT010000462.1:0-3289 GCA_031398685.1 Rhodocyclaceae bacterium
GGCGCTGCTGGCCCTCTATGCCTACGTTGTCAAACACGAAGATTGGGATTTGCTGGCCGAATACGCCGAACCGGTGGCGCGCATGATGAACTGGCTGTCCGGACTCGACAGCAACAACGACGGCCTGCTTGAAATCCCCGAAGCGGGCGATTGGACGGACCTGTTCGGACGCAGTTATCACATTCTTTACGATGAAGTGCTGTGGTGTCGCGCATCCCTGGCCTACGGCCGCCTGCTGGAGTTTCAGAAGAAATTTGACGCCGCTTCGGCGTGGTTGCTGCGCGCACAAAAGATTCGCGGCAAAATTCTCGCAGATTTCTGGCCCTCAACAAAACCACGGGATGCGTCCGCTCCTTTCAGTTTTGCTGAACAGCAATCCGCCGTCGGCGATGCCAGTTACCTGCTCGCCGAAATCACACCGTTTGCCTTCAACTGGCGCTGCGACGTGCTGGGCAACATTCTGGCGTTCATTTGTAACGTCCTCGACGTTGAGCGTGCGCGCACCGCTTTTCGATTCATGTGGGGCGTCGGAGTCAATGAACCGTATCCCGTGGCCAACCTCTATCCGCCCGTGCAAGCCGGCGACCCGGACTGGCGCTCCTATTACACCGTGAACCTGCTCAACCTTCCCGGCCACTATCACAACGGCGGTACTTGGCCGTTTGTTGGTGGAATATGGGTACGCTTCATTCACCGCCTCGGTTTGCACGATGTAGCCTGCCGTGAGCTGCTGAAGCTGGCGCAGGCCAATCGTCTCGGCAAGAATCAGGACTGGGAATTCAACGAATGGCTTCACAGCCGCACCGGACGGCCGATGGGCAAGGCGTTTCAGGCATGGTCCGCGTCTTCTTATATTCACGCCTGCCACGAGCTACAAATGAGTCCGGAGAGCCTGGCCGATCGGTATCGGTGACGGCGCAACCAGATCAGACTTCCGCTCGGCGAAAAACCGTGGTTTGCCGCCGGTGGACGTTCAGTTTTCTTTATCCGGACCCGCATTCATCTGGCGGATGAGTCGCCAGGCCATTCCACCGAGAATTACAACGCCGAGCAGCAATACGCCCCACAGGATGAAGGTGCGTTTGCGCGCCGAGAGACTGGCCTGGCTGGCGGTGCTGTCTCCAGAGGTATTGGCGTGGCCGGCCTGCAATTCGCCGAGTTGCGCCTGTTCGAGCTGGTTAAGCTCGTTCGGAGTAAATCCGGGCGCCACTTGACTGAGTGACTGGCTGGCCGGCGTGGCCTCGCTGCGGCCAAAACTCAGGATGTAGGGCGGTGTGCCGCCGGCGAGAAAAACGAGCGTCGCTGCCTGCCACGAGAGCCCGAGTTCGGGCTGGTTTGTTGCGGCGGCGTTCAGCGGATGGATCACCCACTCGTGCTGATGACCAAGGCCGATGTTTATTGGGCCCGAGCGGCGGGTCTGACCGTTCTGGGTAATCTGGTAGAAGGTGGCCTGGGTTTTTGGCTGGAAGACCCATTCCGTTGTTTTCCCGACTTGGCGGCTGGGCCGCTCGGCGTAGTAACCCAGCGCCATCGGATAGACGATATTGGGCTCGCTCAGCGTGAGGCTGATTTGTTCCACCGGCAGGGCAATTCCGGCCGGGTAGATCAGATCCCCTCCCCTTTTTCCGGCAACGGGTTTGATCCACAGGGTTTCGCGAACAGGCTCGCTGCTTTGCCGGTTGACCGTTTCCGCCTGAATCGCCGAGAACTGAGCCGGTTCTCCCCGACGCCAGTTCAATCGCGCATAGCGGAAGGACTGCGGGCTGAATTCGAGGCGGTCGTTGGCCAGCGTCTGGGCGCTGTCGTTGCTCAGCCAGCTCAGTTCGGCGGCGCCGATGATTTCCCACTGCTTGAGGTCGTTGCTGGTTTCCAGCCAGACTTCGGCGCTGTAATTGGTTTGGTCTTTGGGGGGCCTGAAGCGCAACGCCTCGATGCGGACGGGGTTATCAGTGCGGCCCTTCGCCGCCGCACCGAAATCGAGGATCAGGCTGGTAAGCACGAACCCGCCGTTGACGTGAGCCTTGCCCGTGCGCGCCTGCACCGACTTGACGCTGCCGTCCGCGCGAGTCTGGATGTCGAGGTCGATCGCCGTGCTGCCGGCGGCTGCGCGCGCATTGGAACGGATCGGGAAAATGTTCGCCGCCAGCGTAGCGCGCTGGGCCAGCACTTCAGTTGGCGGGCGATGCAGGGCATAGGGCTGCGCCGCGCCCTTGGCATCGAACACGCGCAAATCGTCGAGGTCCGCCGTTTTGGCCTTCAGATAAACCACTTGCGGCACGCGCAAGCCGACCACCCCCTGTTTGCCGCTGACGTGCAAGGGTAGCGCGTAGGCGTAATCGGCAGGGGTGTCTGATTTTGGCGGAGTGGCCGCAACCGCCGGAGCGGCAGCGAGACTCAACGCCAGCAGAAATCCCGGAAAGGTAAATGTTTGAAATTGGGGCATGTCATTCATTCCGCAACGGCGTGTTTTTCGGTGGGGAAAGGCGCCAGGTAGCCGATGGCCAGCATCAGGACGCCAACACCAAGGAAGGAGACAATACGCTCGATGCCGCCGACGTTGGAAAGGTCGACAAAAAACAATTTGGCGACGACCAGGACCAGCAGCCCGGCCCCTGCCATCCAGGGCATACGTAGCAGTCGTTTGGCGGCAAAGTGCATCAGCACCAGCGCGGTGGTACTCCACACCAGCGACAGCATCGCCTGCACGAACTGCGAGCGGAACAGCGAATCGAGCTGGTAAGGGATGTCAAGGAAGTGCGCGGCGGTGCGCAACAGCATCAGGTTGAACCAGAGGTAAGCAGCGACGGCGGCGAACTGCATAAACCGGCTGGGCAAGGTGCGATCGCTGGTTTGCGCAAACATCCGCCAGGTGGCAACCGCAAGCAGCGCAGCGAAACCGGTAGTTAGGTCAAGCGGATTCAGGATCGGCAGATACGGCAGCGGCTCCATCAAACCGTTCTGGGTGAAGTTCCAGAGCACGACCAGCGCGAGCGACCACAAGGCGCCGAGCGGAATCAGCACATCCCGGTACCAGCCGGGAATTGGGGCGGTCGGCCAACGCTCGGCGCGGGCGCGGGGAATGAGCAGCGCAACATAGGCCATCATGACCCAGGCCGGCAGATAGCGCGCCCAACTGCCGGAGGTGAACCAGCCGGCTTCGGCCAGCAGTGCGGCTTGCGCCGAGGAATCGGCTTGCAGGCCCAGCGTGACCAGATGGTGCCCGAGCGGCCAGAGAATGAGCCAGGGTCCGACGGTACGCAGCGTGTGCAGGATGCGCAGTATCGTGGGC
>JANNNT010000471.1:0-2422 GCA_031398685.1 Rhodocyclaceae bacterium
TACGTCGGTCAGCAGGTGGCGCGCGTCAGCTTCCAGCGTAATTGAATTGTGCTTCGTGCCCACGGTCAATAAGGTCCGCGCCGTCGAAAAATTGATGATCGAAGCGGCCACGGAGACCAGCAGTCCGGCTCCAATCGCTTCCAGAGGCAGAGGATTCATCATGCGCTCGATGGCGGTATAGCCAATGCTGATCGCGGCCAACAGGATCAGGAAGCCCTCGAAAGCGCTGGAAAAGTACTCGGCCTTGCCATGGCCATGGGCGTGATCGTCATCTGCGGGTAGTGCGGCCAGCGTCAGCATCCACAGCGCCATCAATGCCCCGGCGAGGTTGACCAGCGATTCGATGGCGTCAGACAGCAGTCCGACCGATCCGGTCATCTTCCAGGCGATCGTCTTGAGCACGATGGTGGATAGGGCCGCCGCGATGGATAGCCAGGCGTAGCGCGTCAGCGATGGGGGTGACGGATTTGTTGCGATATCCATTATTCAGCCTCCACGAACCATCGTCATGATCTGGTTAACATCCAGATTGCCGGCCTTTTGCTGGATCTGCGGCAGGTACCGGGACTGCATTTCCTTGGCTGGGCCAAGGAGGTTCTGGAAGCTGTCTTGCAGAAGCGCGGTGCTCATCTGTCGCCCACCCGCGTAATAGCGCCGGGCAGCCTGCCCCAGAGCGTAAGTGGTGGCGAACGAAAAGGCAACGCTGGTGGCCGATTGTCCGAACTGCTTGCCCAGGCTCCCCATCGCTTTGCCCAGAAGCCCGCCCAGCAGTTTGCGGCCAAACTGTTCCAAGTATTGTGAGGTCAGGCCTACGCCGAGGGTGGACAGTAACTCGCGGATGTGTCCCTGATCGAGTTCATAGCCGTGTATCTTGCCGATGCCATAGACCATCTTGATTTGCAGTGGAATGATGGCCATCGACGCCCATGATTGGGGTAGCAGTTCGAGCGCACCGTTAAGGATCGCATAGTTGAGGATGCTCTTGTCAATCTCGGCATCCGGAATGCTGGGTGTGGCAGCGACTATTGGACCAAGCGCGGGACCACGCACCGGACCGGTCACCATTGTGCTCTTCGGGGCGGCATCGTCGGTCAGTTCGGCCATGGCTTCCGCCTGATTGTTCGCCCGATCGGTGATTTTGTCATCCAGCTTCAACGCCGCGGCGAGTTCGGACAGGAATTTCCGCTCTACCTCTGTCATGCGGCCGTCGGCGTCACAAACGCAGGCGGCCATCTCGTAAGCCAGTTGCCGATGTTCCGGTTCCATCAGGATTGCGGCCGTGTCCTTCAGGCGTACCTTCTTCAGGAGTACTTGCTGGTAGATGCCAGGCAATTCGGTTGCCCCTGTTTCTCCTCCGAGGGTTTCGGCCAGTTGGCGAATCTGTTCGCGCTCCCGGTCGTCGTTGGCGCCGTCAGTAAAAGCGGCGAGGAGTGCAAGGGTCAGGATGGCCTGCTGCTGGTCTGGATTCATAGGTTTGTTCAGTGGATTTGGTTGGTCAATGGGAGCGATGTGAATCGTTGTCGTTCGTTGCAACCGAGCAGTTTGCCATGGTGTAGGTGAACAGAAGCTGAATGCTTCCGTACGTTTGATCCCGTGCTCCACAAGCCCCGCTCAATACGGTCGGGGAAATATTTGAAGCGAATCAACGTGGGACGCAGTCAATCGTGGTCGTCGCGTTTCTTCCGGTCGCGCTGGCCTTCGTTTTTCCCAAACCCGCCGCGGATGTCGTGTTCATTGGCGCTAAGGTGGCACTCGACACAATGGGTGTAGTCGCGAATGTCCTCCTTGACGTGCTTGCGGCGAATATTCTCCGGCGTGTGTTCGTGGCAGCCATAACAGGTGTAACGGCTGTAGTCGTTGCGCACGTGGCAGGTCACGCACTCGGTCGTGTGGTCGCGGTCGAGTACGAAGAACTTGTTGTGGTCGAAGGATGCCGGCTTCCACTTCTCCTGGCTGTGACACTGTGTGCAGTTTCCGCTGATCTGTTGATGCAGCGTGTCAGTCGGCGATTTGTGGCACGTCTGGCATTGCGTACGCGTTGCCGTGTTCAGCAAGGCATGGTTGAAATGCCCTTGTGGCCGGAAGCGTTTCACTCCGGCGTGATCGCTGTGGCAGGCCACACAGTCCTGGTTGATGAGCTCCTGGTGGAATGGCGTCGCCGTGAGCGGCTTGGCGATGGGCAGGCCGGTCGTCGTCAAGCGCCCGATGTCTTCTGGTTTGTGGCAGGTCTGGCAACGTTCCGAGGCGGCGCCGGTAAGCGGGGCATGGCAGGCAAAACAGTCTTCATTGAGTGCCTTGTGGCCGGGATTAAGATTGCCTGGGCTCACCGTCAGATGTGGATAGATGAAGACCAGAACCGTGATTATGAGCAGGTTGACGGCCAGGATGATCTTGACGATGCGGCTCATATCCAGCCCCAGAA
>JANNNT010000477.1:0-6464 GCA_031398685.1 Rhodocyclaceae bacterium
TGCAAGCGCAGGATTTTCGATCCAGTGGTCATCCGCGATGTCCTGCAGCATGGGACGCAAACTCTTGAGTTTTTTATGCTGCGCCAACCGGGCAATACAGGCAGCGGCGCCAGGGCTTTCAAGGTCGACCCAGCCGACCACCCCCATAATGAAGGTGTACTGCGCGGCCAGGCCGAGCATGTATTCAGTGTCCTGAACGGTTGGCAGGGTTTGCACGAGAACTGTTCCGCGTACGCCATTCTGTTGCAGCAGCGGCGTGAGATCAGCGGGCGAAAAATCCCGATAGATTCCGGCCAGATCGGCAGGGGGCCAATAACCCGCTCGTTCGCTCAGCCGCCAAAAGTGCTGGTGCGAGTCGATCAGCATCAAGCGACTCCTGCTTGTGGCAACGGGGCTGCGGGATCGATCAGGCCTCGATCATGAAGCGCCTGCCAGAACGCGTCAGGAATTGCCTGCTCAAACCACTCCAGATTCTTTTCCAACTGCACAGCCGTTCGAGTACCGACGACGCAGGACACGACCGCCGGATGCGCCATAGGAAACTGCAAGGCCGCCGCCGGAAGAGACACGGCAAACTCGTCGCAGGTACTTTGCAATGCCCGCACACGCTCGAGGACCTCGGCCGGCGCTTCGCTGTAATTGAATTTGTTGTTGCCGGCCAGGATTCCTGAGTTGAATACCCCGGCGATCACCACGGCGGTGCCACGCCGGACACAATCATCCAGCAGCGGTGACAGGCACGATTGCTCCAGCAGGGTGTAGCGCCCGGCCAGCATGGTGCAATCGAGATCGATCTGCTGCATGCTGTCACGCACCACCTCCCACTCGTTCACACCGAGGCCGACGGCGGCGACCTGCCCGCCCCGCCGGAGTTCGTCCAGCGCGCGAAAACCGCCGCCCGTCGTCAGTTGCGCCCAGTAGTACTGGTGCCGGTCGGCGTGGGTCGCCCGACCGATATCATGCACATAAAGAATGTCGATGCGCGCCAGCCCCAAACGCTGCAAGCTGTCTTCAAACGAGCGCATCACCCCGCCATAGCTGTAGTCGTAGTGCGGACGAAACGGATACGGAAAGGCCCAGTCGTCGTCACCCGGCGCAACGCTGGAATCAGGGCGCATCAGGCGCCCCACTTTGGTACTCAACACAAAGCTGTCGCGGGGATATTCGGCCAACTGCATGCCCAGCCGGTGCTCCGACCGGGTATAGCCGTAGAACGGTGCGGTGTCGAAGTAGCGGATGCCGGCAGTCCAGGCCCCTGCAAACACGTCGGCCACATCCTGGGCCGACGTGGCCCGGTACAAGCCGCCCATCTGGGAGCAGCCCAAGCCTAAAGGGCTCAGGGACAGATTGACTCGGGGTAACTTTCTTCGAAGAACAGCCTTCATGTTTTCTCGTATTAACGTTGGCGCGATGCTCAGGAACACTCCCAAACGCGGTGCGAACTTTACTGGTTTTCGCAAACCACAAAACTATCGTCTGTTCAGCCAGGACACAATAGCGTCAATCACGAATTATTTTTGCGGTTTCCCGCAATAAAATACCGAATAACCCGCTGTTGCAGGGCTCACGATCTGCGCATAGTCTTCATTCCTCAAGAAAGCCCAACATGCAAAATTCAACGCGCGGCATCGATATGGCGCAGATCGTGTCGATTCTGCGCGCCATCGCCGGGCAACTCGACTTCCGCGCCGTGATCAGTGCCGTTTCGACTGAAATCCGCACGCTGCTGCCGCACGATCATCTGGACGTTGCCCTTTTGAGTGGCGACAGGACACTGGTCGTCGCCTATGAGACCGGACTGCATACCGAATGGGACGCCAGCACAACAGCAACCAAACCGGTCGAGAGCAGTCCGATCCGCGACCTGTTTACCGGGGAGGTCGACCACATCCTGACCGACGACGCCCAGGTCGATCGTCGCTTTCACTTTGAGGGCGCGTTTTCACAACCGATTTTCTCTGCGGGACTGCGCAGCCGGCTGCATGTTCCGCTGAAAGTCGAGGGCCGGGTGATCGGCGCGCTGTCCTTTTCCACCCAGAAAATTGGCACCTATCGCCTTGCCGACATCGATACCGCCCAGATCGTCGCCGATATCCTGTCTTCCTATTTCTTCGCACTGCAACAGAGTGAGCTGGCCAAGCACAGCGAATTGCAGCAGATGGAAACCGAGGCTAGAGCGGAGGGCCTGCGTATTGGCGCACTGCACTTGACGGAGGAACTGGAAAACGCCCGCCAGGCCGTGGGCATGGATCTGCACGACCAGACACTGGCTGACCTGACCCGGATTTCGCGCAACCTCAAGCGTCTGGTGACCAAGGAGACTTTGCGCGGCAGCAAACTGCAGCCGCTGCAGGAAGATATCGAACACTGCCTGCGCGAACTCAGAATCATCATCGACAACGCCAAACCGTCGGTGCTGCAATTCTTCGGTTTCGGCCAGGCGGTCGAGGCGCTTCTTGAGCGCAGCGTTCGATCAGACACCGCGCTTCTTGACTACCAACTGTACGATGACGGCCGTTCCGGGATCGAAGAGTTGCCGGCCAATACGCTGGTCGCCCTCTACCGGATTGTCCAGGAAGCCATCAACAACACCGTGCGCCACGCCAATGCATCGATGATCGAGATTCGACTGATGCGCGTGGATAACTGCGTGCGTATCGTTGTTGCCGATGACGGAAGCGGGCTCCCCAAAGCCTCCGGTCGGCGCAACAGCGGCCTGAGCAACATGCGTACCCGCGCCTCGCTGATCCAGGCCGAGCTAACCGCGACATCACGACCCGACGGAACGGGAACGCAGCTCGAAATCACGCTGCCCGTCGGCCACCCCAATCCACCCGCGCAAGGAGCCGTCCGCTCATGAGCACCTTCCTGATCGTCGAAGACGATTCGCTACACCGCAATTTCCTGCGCGAGGTTATCATCGCGTCCGATCTCGAATGCACCCAACTCATCGAGGCCGCGGACGGCGAGGAAGCCATCCGCCTGGTGCACGAATACGCGCCGAAAGGCGTGATCATGGACCTGCAGATGCCGAAAATGACCGGCGTTCAGGCGGCCAAGGCCATCTGGGCCGAAAACCCGTCGATGCCGATCGTCTTCTGGTCGAACTATGACGACGAGGCCTATGTGCGCGGCATCACCAAGATCGTGCCGCCCTGCGCGACCTATGGCTACATTCTTAAAACCTCGTCCAAGGAACGCCTTCGCCGCTCCATCCAGTGTGTGTTCCTCGAAGGTCAGAACGTCATCGACCGCGAAATCCGTGGCGTGCAACAACGCAGCCTCGGCCGCTCCGAGGGTTTGACCGAGTCCGAATATGAAGCCCTGCTCGATATCACCCTCGGCCTCACCGACCAGGCCATTGCCGACCGGCGCAAGATCTCGCTGCGCAGTGTCCAGGGGCGACTACAACAACTTTATGGAAAGCTTGGTCTGATCGAAATGCCGCTACTCAACGGGGGCGCCGCAGAATTCAACAGCCGGACGCGCGCCGTTGCCGTGGCGCTCATGTCTCGCCTGATCAACGAAAAATCCATTGAGAGTGCGGAGCTTGACTACCGGCGATCGACCGGCAAGGAGAGCTGAATACGCCGGCCTGTAACGGCCCTAAAATGGCGGTCTGCACCTAAAAAACGTGTTCTGCCCCGAGTTACGCTGCGGCCCCGCGCAAAGCCGGCATGATCGGATCGATCTCTTCATGACGCACACGCTGCAGCGATGGACTGGCGTCCGCGTAGGCCGCAAGTTCCTCGGCATTTAACGTCCCGACAAGCGGTGCGAGGCCGGAAAAACGCACATTCTGGCGCATCAGGAAGGCGATGTAGGTATGGCGCAATACGTCCGGCGACACGGACGTCGCCGCATCCAACCCGGCATCCAGAGCGGCGCAAGCGAGTCGCCTGCCGATGTCGGATTCACTGAGAGGCTGACCCACTGAATTGCGAAACACGGGTCTGTCGATATCGTCGCCGGTGTATTTTGCCAGCGGCCGTACCAGCCAGCCTGGCATAGTCAGTGTACGTGCCGATGCGCCTCTCACCCTCAGCTGCACGCCCTCCAGGTCGAAATCCCGGATGGTCAGTTCACTGAGTTCATCAACCGTCAGCCCCATTAGCAAAAGGGTGCACAGCAAACGATCATCGCTGTCGGCTCCGGCCAGGAGCGCCCCAACCTCGTCTTGAGTCAGTTCGCGGGGAAGGTCTGCCTTGACCGACAGCTGTGGAACGGGCTGAGTCCTGCCGAGCGTTCGTTCGGCTATCGGCAACGGGGGTTCCATGCCCAGAGCAGGCGCCATCCAGGGCTGGGACACAAGGATCGTCGTCGGCATGGACGGTGAGGACGATGCTGAACGATTGAACAGTTCGACGAACCACATGGCCAGCAGACCCGCCAGAAAAGACCCCAGAAGGTTAAACAGGGCATCGCGCAGATAGTCCGGACGCCATGGCTGCTGGGGAACGCTCGCCGCCTCGATCAGCTTGAGCGTCGGAAGCCGCGCGTTTTCACTCGCTTCGAGCTTTGCCAGACGCTCGGTGGCATTTCGTCGTGTACCTTCAAGCCGTGCCAGATCGTCTTCCAGCGCCTGGGCTTCATGGAAATTGCCGGAGAAAATCTGAGCTTCCCGGCGTTGAGCTTCAATCTGCCCGCGAAGCCGTTCGACGAGGGCACGGGTACTGCCAAGTTCTTCCTCCGACGCCGATAGCATGGCCTGCTGACTGGCCAAGCGGTTGCTCGACAACTGTTTCTCGAGTTCGCTCAACCGCGCACGCAGGGCGCGTGCCGTCGGGTCCATGGCCATGAAGTCAGGCGTATAGACGCGTTCCATGTCACGCAGTTGCTCACGCGTTGTGGATACACGTTGCTCGATGGAAGCCAGCGTCGGGTTGTCCCTGGAAAAAACGGGGCTCTTGCCGGACGCAGCGGAATCGCGCAGGGTACGTAGTCGTGCCTCGGCCTTCGCAGCCTCCTCATTGGCCCTGTTGAGCGACTCGGAGAGCCCCTTGATACGTGCCAAAGCGACGTTCTCGCTGCGTTCCGACGAGACGACCCCACTTCGTTCCCGGAAGGATGCCAGTTGTGCTCGCTTTTCCGTGACACTGATTCCCAGTCGATCCACTTCGTCCCGCAGGTTGACTATCGCATCTCTGGATTCGCTGCCGTGGCTCGCAAAAAGCTGCTCGCGATAGGTGTCGATGAGCATATTGACGATTTTCGCCAGACGTTGCGGCGATGACCCGATGGCTTGCAACTCAACAATATCGGTACCCGAAATCGGTGATGCGCTAATAACGTTTTGCAACTCAGCGACCGGATCGGGTCCCGGAAAGGCGTTCGTCAGCCCTTCCTGGGCTAGGCGGTGATGAACTTCCTCAAGGAGTGATCGGCTGTTCAGAATCTGCACCTGAGTGAGCAGATCGATGCGCTGCCCGGGCGGGTCGCCGGCGTTTGAGCCCGACGCTGTTGTGTTAATACGGGGTGAAACGGTACCCATTGTGATCTGCACACGGGCATTCGCCCGATATTCGGCTGGACGAAGCAGGTTCCACGCAAGGCCGGGCAACAAGGTCACCGAGAACACGATGAGAAATACGACTAATCTGCGCCGATTAGTGCGGCGATTCGGTTCCATTTCGTTAACTTGTTGGGGGATCTCGAAAACAGACTGGTCTCGAAAAAGCGGGGTCGCGTGCATGGAATTGTCCTTTTCAAGATTTCTATCACTCGAGAATCGTGTGGGCGACATTTTTCTGAGGAATCCGCAGCGTTATGTAACGAGTTTTTCAGACCTACTCTGCCGACTACTGGTTCCCGCTCAAGTAGATGTCGAATAGGTTCTCATGAAGCTCGGTACCCAATGAAACGTCATGCTCAACCGGCATACCCGCGAGTTCTACGCCATTGAATGAATCGTCATGAGACTTACTCGCCGAAGGCTCCAAGAAAAGTCTCGCCGCTGGTCAGCTTCCCGCACTCGGCATCCAACGCAGCGTACGGCACTGAAAATGCGCTGCGGAAGGCGAGGTAGGCCTCTTCGCTTTTCCATCGATCAACGGTGAGATAACGTCCAGGCGTCGAGCGGTCGGCCAACAACAACGTCTCGATGTAACCCGGGGAACGCCGGAAGAGGCAAACCCAGGTGCCTTCCGCGCCGTAATGGCGTTCGAACTCGGCTTGAGACTCGGGAGAGACCAGAAACTCCCATACATAGCTATAACCCGTATTCATTTCCGATTCCCCGCAGTTTCTTGGGTCGCCCAATCCGGGCAGGCAGATGCCTCACACCCGCCTCACACCCGGCTTCGGCATGAACTGCACGAACCGCACCGACGACGCTGCAGGGTGCGCATGCTCAAAAATTTCGTTGGCCATTTTCAGCGCATCGTGTGCATCGCCGGACCGCAGCTTCAATATCAGCCGATCATCGGTCTCTTCGGAGATCGCCGCATCATGGAAGTCGCTGGCCA
>JANNNT010000429.1:0-4105 GCA_031398685.1 Rhodocyclaceae bacterium
TGCAAGAAGGTCTTCGCGAAAACCCAGATCAAGATTCTTTCCGACAATCAGGACGCCAAAGGCAGTCGTGATGGCGGTATGCAAGTCATGCAGGATTTGCTGACCGCAAATCCGAAGATTGACGCCGTGTTCGCGATCAACGATCCCACAGGCATTGGCGCCGAACTGGCCATCAAGCAAGCCAAACGCGACGGTATCTTCATTACTGCCGTCGACGGCGCGCCGGATGCACAGGTTGCCCTCAAGACACCGGGCACCATTTTTGAAGGCAGCTCCGCTCAGAATCCCTATGCCATGGCTAGCGATGGTGTAAAGATCGGTTATGACATCATGAATGGCCGGGCCCCTAAGGACAAAGTGAAACTGCTGCCCGTTCCGCTGATCACCAAGGCCAATCTCAAGGATTACGCAGGTTGGGTTAAAGAGTAATATTCCACGCAGAATCCGACTCGCGTATCGAGTCGGCCTAGACTTGATCGGGGCTTAGTAGTTGGGTCCCGATCAAGCTATATCTGGTCTTGCAACGGGGGTGGACATGGGCCAAATTGTTCTGGAGATGGAAGGCATCAGCAAGCGCTTCGGTGCGACGCGCGCGCTCAATGGCGTGAAGCTGACCGTCCGCAGTCACGAGATACAAGCCCTGATGGGCGAAAACGGGGCAGGGAAAAGCACCCTGATGAAAGTGCTCTCGGGCGTCTACCAGCCCGATACCGGCATCATCAAGGTTGACGGAAAACCAACCCTCATCAGCAAGCCGGCGGACGCCCGCGCCGCCGGCATCAACCTGATTTACCAGGAACTATCGGTCGCCACCAACCTGACGGTGGCGGAAAACGTCTTCCTGGGCAGCGAGCCGAGAACGCGCTGGGGAACCGCCGACATCGCGGAAATGAACCGGCGCACCGAAGAGGTCCTGCACACGCTGGACGCTGCCTTTTCGGCGACCACTCCGGCACGCAAACTGTCGATCGCCCAGCAGCAGCAAGTGGAAATCGCACGCGCATTGATCCACAAAGGGCGCGTACTGATCATGGACGAACCGACTGCCGCCCTGTCCGATCGTGAGACTGACGCCCTCTTCATCATCGTGCGCAAACTCCGCGACGAAGGCATTGCCGTCATCTACATCAGCCACCGCATGGCCGAAGTGAACGCGCTGGCCGATTGCGTGACGGTGCTGCGCGACGGTGCTTATGTGGGCGAACTCACGCGCGAAGAACTCAACCCGGGCCGCATCGTCCAGATGATGGTTGGGCGCCCACTGGGCGATTTCTATCAGCACAAGACCGGCCGTGTGCCTGGAAAACTGATGCTGGAAGTGGACAATCTCGGCGGTGGCAAGGTCAAACCCGCTTCCTTCAAGGTGCACGCCGGAGAGGTGCTGGGACTGGCCGGGCTGGTTGGCGCCGGCCGCACCGAACTGGCGCGCCTGGTCTTTGGTGCCGACCCCAAAACGAGCGGACGTGTGCTGCTCGAAGGAAAAGAAGTCGCCATCAAGGAACCGCTTGACGCGATTCAACTGCGGATCGGTTACCTACCCGAAGACCGCAAGGGGCAGGGCCTGTTTCTGCAACTGTCGGCACTCGCCAATACCGCGATGAACACCTTGAAACCCAATTCTCGCCTGGGCGTGATGAATCATCCCGCGTTGCGCAAACTGACCAGCGAAGCCATTTCACGCTTGTCGATCAAGATCAACGGCCCCGATGGAATCGTCGGCGGGCTGTCCGGCGGGAATCAGCAGAAAGTGCTGCTGGCGCGCTGGCTTGCGATCAAGCCCAAGGTGCTGCTGCTCGACGAACCCACACGCGGTGTCGACGTTGGGGCGAAATCGGAGATCTACCGCATCATTAACGAACTGGCCGCCCTGGGTGTGGCCATCGTGGTGATTTCGAGCGAGTTGCCCGAGATCATCGGGATCTGCGATCGCGTTGTCGTCATGCGCGAAGGGGTGATCACCGGTGAGTGCACGGGGGGTGACATTAACCAGGAAAAAATCATGACGCTGGCCACGCACGATGTGCGCGTGGCCGCCTGAGTAACGGAGGAAACTATGAGCACAACTGGATCCGGGTCCGCCGCGAATGCGGACGCAAGCAAAGCGCAAGTCCCGCAAGCCATCGCGCAACAGAAGCATGGATCGTTGGCCAGCCGCACTTTTGAACGGCTGGGCATGATGCCCGTTCTGGTGGTGATGTATCTGTTCTTCTATGGACTGACGCTGTATTTCAGCGACGACGGCACGTCGAATTTCCTGACCGCCGGCAACAACATGAACATCCTCCGGCAGGTGGCCATCAACCTGGTGCTGGCGGCCGGCATGACCTTCGTCATCCTCACGGGCGGTATCGATCTCTCGGTGGGGTCGATGCTCGCGGTGGCGGCGGTGCTGGGCATGAAGGTGTCGCTGCCGGATGCGATGCCGTGGCTGGCGCTGCCGACCTTTGTTCTCGCCGGCCTGGCCTGCGGACTGGTCAACGGCACGATGGTGGCCTTCTTCAACATCAACGCCTTCGTGGTGACGCTCGGAACGATGACCGCACTGCGCGGTGCAGCCTACCTGTTAGCTGATGGTACTACGGTGATGAACACCAACATCCCGAGCTTCGAGTGGCTGGGCAATGGCGAGTTTCTCGCTATTCCCTGGTTGATCTGGATTGCCGCGGCAGTCGCTGTTGTTTCGTGGTTCATCCTGCGCAAGACGATTCTGGGTCTGCACATCTACGCCGTGGGGGGGAACGCGCAGGCAGCGCGACTGACCGGCATCAAGGTCACCTCCGTGTTGTTGTTCGCGTACGCCATCAACGGCCTTTACTCGGGAATCGCCGGTGCCATGTCCTCCAGTCGTCTGTACGCCGCCAACGGCAATTGGGGCGTCGGCTACGAGCTGGATGCGATTGCCGCCGTCGTGCTCGGCGGCACCAGTCTGAACGGCGGTGTAGGTTCAATCTGGGGAACCGTGATCGGTGCGCTGATCATCGGCGTGATGAACAACGGCTTGACCATTCTCGGTCTCTCCTCGTTCTGGCAGTACGTGGCCAAGGGGGTGGTCATCGTCCTCGCCGTCCTGCTCGACAAGTGGCGCCAGCAGCACAACAGCGCCAACTGATTTCTTCCACGATTTACAGAACGCCATCCTGACCCGTCGGGCCGTTTCACTGGCTTGATCGGTCAGGGCGGTTTTTCGGGTATTTTTTGGCTGACTTGATCGGGTCTGTCCGGTTAACCGAGAGAAAATGGGATGAAATCAGTAAATCTGACGGTTTCAATGCGGCTCTGGCTGATGGTGGTGATTGCAGTCATTTCACTGCTTGTTGTTGGACTTGCGGGGGTGGTTTCGACCCGTGATCTTTCCAGCAAGCTCAAGGAAGTCAATGAGAAATCCATTCCCAGCCTGGACGCGCTCATGTCCGTACAGAATGCGCTTTCGGTCATGCAGGGGCAGTTGCTGCTGCATCTGACCTACTACGAGCCGGAACAGACCGCAGAAGTCGACAAGCGAATCGTGGAGACTCGGGAGTTATTGAAGCAGGGCTTCGCGGCCTACGCCGCACTTGAGTCAGATGCCGCTGAAAAGGCATTGTTTGACGCCGACAAGGCGGCCTATTCGAGCTATGAAGTGGTGTTCACGGAGGCGTGGGACCAGGCGAAAGAGAATTCGAAGCTCGTTGCGCGCGAATTGATCGTCACCAAATGTACGCCGATGGCGAAGGTGGTGTCCGACGCCATCGCCAAGCATATTGCGTTCGCCAAGAGCCAGGCTGACGTCGCAAAAATCAGTGCGGAGGCAGACAGCAAGCGCACCATGCGCATCGTCTGGTCCTTGATCTTAGTCGGTGCCGCTTTGGTCCTCGTACTGGGCTACTTGCTGATTCAGCGCATTGCAGGGCAACTCCGCCTGATGTGCGACTCGATCAGAGCAGTAGAAAGCAACATGGATTTTACCCAGCGCATCGAAATTGACACGCAGGATGAACTGGGGAGCACCGCTCGCGCCTTCAATCGCCTGATCGGCAAACTTCAGGAAAGCTTTCAGACGCTATCGGATGCCGCGTCGACGGTTCTGGGTTCGGCCGATGCGCTGAGCACTACGGCAGCCAAGGTC
>JANNNT010000437.1:0-3961 GCA_031398685.1 Rhodocyclaceae bacterium
AGGCCGAGGGCGGTGGCGCCGAGGATGCCGGCCAGGGCGCCGAAGGCGGCGTAGTGCGGGCTGATCGCGGAGTACACGGTGACGCCGAAGGCCACCGCCGCCGGCAGGGCCACCAGCATGGCGGCGAGTCCGCCCCAGAAAACGCCGGAATGACGCATCCAGGTCCCGCTTAATTCGCGCATCGCTTACTCCCCCGAATTTCTTGAATAATTATTTCAGCACTACGGCATTCAAACTATTGACCTGGCCTGATAAGGCATGAAGTTTGCGTCATACCGGCGAGCGCCGGTATCCAGTGCTGGCGTAGATTCACCTCCTGGACCCCGGCCTGCGCCGGGGTGACGACTTCAGATCTATTCGGGCTGTATCGATAACGTCAGCATCCTGAAACTCTTCACTAAAGCGAACCGAGGTCGTCAAGAACCAGCGTCGGCTGACGCTCAAGCACGGGAAGGTCTTCCCGCTTGGCCTCGCCGCTTAAAACCAGAATGAAATCAATCCCGGCGTTTTCGGCCAGCAACTTGTCGGTACTCAGGCGATCGCCCACCATCACCATCTCGTCCGGCCTGAAGCGTTTCAGCAAAGGCGCGAGCACCCGGGTATTGGGCTTGCCAAAGACCAGTTCAGGTAGGCGTCCTGTTGCCGCCTCGTACAACTTGACGAAGCTGCCCGTGTCTGGCAAAGGCCCCTTGTCCGAGGGGCATACCAGATCCGGATGGGTCGAGAAGAAACGCACTTCGGGGCGTTGCAGCAACAGGCACGAGGTCGCCAGTTTTTCATAGGTGAGTTCGGTGTCGTATCCCAGCACCACCACCTGACAATCGGCCCCTGAGGTAAACATCACCTCCGGCATCCGCTCTTTCAGGAACGCCTGAAAGCTGGTGTTGCCCACCGGATAGAGGTGCGTGATCCTGTGCTCTTTCAGGTAATCCACTAGAGGCAACAAGGGTGAGAGTATCCGCTCCAGCCCGACATCAAGCCCGAACCTGGCCAACTTTTTGGTGTAGTCGGCAAGGCTCTTTGAAGTGTTGTTGGTCAGAAAGAAAATCTCTCTTTTCCCCTGATTGCGCTTAATGAAGTCGATCGTACCCTGGATCGGGGTGTCACCAAGGTACACGGTCCCATCCAGGTCAAAAACAATGCAATTTTTCGCGCTGATATCCATCTACATCAACCACTTCAAGGACGCCATGGCCGAGCGAAGAAGGGTTCTTCGTTTCATTTCAATCTCCATCAAAATGGTTGGGCCATAAAAATAGTCCGAAACTGACGCGTGTGGGTGCAATCAAGAACGGTCGCCGGCACGGTCTTCAGATCGAAACCGTCAGCCGCTGCAAGCACCGTTCCGTTTCAATGACGCGCCGTTCCTGATCCCAGCCAAGCTCGCCCGCCATCAACGCAATTACCCGGGGCAGGGCGGCCAGCGCCGCCGCCGTATCCAGGAGCGCCAGTGCAGTCCTGCGCGTCAGGACATCGGCGGCGCGTTCGGCGAATTCGTGGCGGGTGGCATAAACCACTTCAGCTTCAATAAAGGGATGGTTGGCGTGCAGGCGCGCGCCCAGCCCTGACTTGGCCAGACCAGCCACATGGACAGCCTGGTCGCCATAGGCGTGGTGAAGATGGTGCGCGATGTCGGCATCAAGGCCATAGCCCTGGATCAGGGCGCGCTCTCCGGCGGGATCAAAATACTCTGCACCCACAACGGGAAGTGCCGAAGTCTGACAGGCCCGAGCCGGCTTGAAGCCATAGGCCGGAATAGCCTGATCGACCGCTTCCTCAGCCATTTTTCGATAGGACGTCCATTTGCCACCGGCCATCGACAGCAAACCGGAGGGGCTCATCTGGATCAGGTGTTCGCGGACCAGTTGCGCGGTGTTTGCTGTTTCCTCGGCTTGAATCAGCGGGCGCAGTCCGCACCAGACCGAGGTAACGTCCTTGCGCGTCACGGACAGGTTGAAATACTTGTTGATGTGACGCAGTACGTACTCGATTTCTTCTTCTTTGGCTTGCGGGTGATCGACGATCTCGGACGGACTGTCCGTCGTTCCGACCAGCGCGTGCCCTTGCCAGGGAAGGACGAACAGCACCCGTCCATCCTCGGTCTTTGGAATCAGCATCCCGGTTTCCGGAGGGACAAAACGTCCGGACAAAACAATATGAATGCCGGCCGCCGCCTTCAGAATCGGCAGTGCGGACGGGTCGTCCATCTGCCTTATCCGGTCGACGAAAGGTCCGGTGGCATTGACCACGCCTCGCGCCTTGATCGTGAACTCTTCGCCGCTGATTGAATCGCGGACACGCGCGCCACAAATCGAATGCTTGTTTTTCAGCAGCGACAGGGCTTCGACATGATTGGCCACGATCGCGCCGTGCTTCTGCGCGGTCAGCGCCAGTGCAACGGCCATGCGGGCGTCGTTGAATTGGCCGTCGTAATAGACGACACCGGCTTTAAGCCCTTCGCTCTTGAGCATCGGAAAACGCCGCAGGGCTTCCTTGCGGCTGACGACGTAGCTGTGACCAAGTCCTCGTTTGCCGGCCAGAAAATCATAGAGCAACAATCCGGCGAAAACATAGGGAACTTCAGGCCAGGAGTAGAGCGGAGTCACCAGAGGCAGCCGGTGGGCGAGGTGCGGGGCGTTTTTGAGAAGAATTCCCCGTTCATACAGCGCCTCCTTGACCAGATGGTACTGGGCGCCATCCATCTGTTTCACTGCCATTTCAAGGTAGCGTACGCCGCCATGAACCAGCTTCGTGCTGCGGCTGCTCGTGCCTTCGGCCAAGTCATACTTCTCGATCAAAGCGACTTTCAGACCGCGGCTCGCTGCATCGACGGCGATTCCGCACCCCGTCGCGCCGCCACCGATTATCAGCAGGTCGAAGCGGGTATGGCGCTTCAGGGAATCGATTCTGTGCAGTCTATCCATAGTCTTGTTTCCTCGCTGCGACGCGCTGAGAACGAGTTCGTTTCTTTCGTAAAGCAACATATTTTCGTACACGAACATTATGGCTCGGCCCGATCTTTGTCAATCGACAAACTCGAACCTTCCGTGCATTGGCGCCGATCTACATCGATGGCATTGTCGAATATAATAAAACAACGGGTTACGGACAAGCAGCAGTGATTTCTGACGCCAGGCGATTTTTCTGCCGGTGCAGGCAAAGACCAGACTGGGAGTTGAAAATGAAAGCGCGCGTTTCGCAAATGAACCTGATTCCGCGTCACCAGGAAATCCTGGAACTGGCCAAACAGAAAGGTTTCTTGTCGACTGAGGAATTGACCACCGTCTTCAAAGTCACCTCCCAAACCATTCGCCGCGACATCAATGAACTAAGCAACAAGGGCTTGTTGCGGCGTTTTCACGGTGGCGCAGGCCTGTCGTCCAGTATCGAGAACGTTGATTATTCAGCCCGGCAGGTGTTGAATCATCAGGAGAAAACCCGTATCGCGCAGATCGTGGCGCAGCAAATTCCTGACCACGCGTCTCTGTTCCTCAATATCGGAACAACCACTGAAGAAGTGGCCAAGGCGCTGAGCAATCACAAAAACCTGCGGATCATTACCAACAATCTGAATGTTGCCGCGCTTCTGAGCAGCAACCCGAACTTCGAGGTAATTGTCGCCGGCGGCGTTGTCCGGCCTGATCGAGGCGTAATCGGCGAATCGACGATTGATTTCATCCGGCAATTCAAGGTCGACTTCGGGATTATCGGCATCTCGGGAATTGATCTGGACGGCACCCTGCTCGATTTTGACTACCGTGAAGTTCGGGTCGCACAAGCCATCATCGAGAACGCGCGCCAGGTTTTTCTGGTGACTGATCACAGCAAGTTCAGCCGCAACCCAATGGTCCGTCTTTGCCATATCACGGAGATTGACGCCCTGTTTACCGACCAACCGCCGCCGGAAGAAATCCAGGCCGCGCTCCGAGAAGCCAAGATCAGGCTGTATGTCTCCGGGAAT
>JANNNT010000576.1:0-7194 GCA_031398685.1 Rhodocyclaceae bacterium
GCCGAACGTCTCTTCGGCCGACCCCGGAGGCGGGCCGTAGTTGTTGGCCAGATCGAAATGGGTGACGCCGTGATCGAAGGCCGTACGCACCACGTCGCGCCCGGTTTCGAAGCGATCCGTACCGCCGAAGTTGTGCCACAAGCCGAGGGATACGGCCGGCAGTTTCAGGCCACTGCGCCCGCTGCGGCGGTAGGGGAGGGTGGTGTAGCGTTCGGGGCTTGCAAGGTAGGAGATAGTCATGGGCGTGGCTCGGTCATCAAAGGGTTCAGAGGCGTGCGAGTAAAGAGTGAATAGAGTGCGGGAAGTTCAACGACCGTTCCGGGAGTATCACCGAGCCGGGCAGGCAGGGTCAATCGAGCGTCAATTAGTGATCGGGTCCGGCTGATGGCCTTGCGGCGCATTTCCTTTCCAGCGGATGGCTTTCAGGTGCTCTTGCGGTTTTTCCAAAAGATCGGCCAGGGTGTAGTCGTCAAGCACCAGGAACATGGCGCTTAAAGCTTCATCAAGAATGCCGTGCAAACGGCACGCGGGCTGAATCCGGCACGAGGAATTTTCGGTGAAGCACTCGACCAGCGCGAAATCGCCTTCGGTCTGGCGGATGACATCGCCCAATACGATATCCCGAGGTGCGCGCGCCAGGCGCATGCCGCCGCCCTTGCCGCGAACGGTCTCGATATAGCCGCTGCAGCCCAGCTGGTGCACCACTTTCATCAGGTGGTTCTCAGAGATTTCATGGGCCGCAGCAATCTCGGCGATCGTCGCCAGGCGGTCCGGTTGAACCCCCAAATACATCAGCACGCGCAGGCTGTAGTCGGAAAAGGAGCGAAGTCGCATGGTGGGCCTATAAGGTAGATGAACATTATTGCTTAAGCCGGGAATGGTTGATAGTATAAAGATTCTTTTTCTCCACATCTTATTACAAATTCGATGCGCAATCCCATCGGATCGCGGCGGTCGGAATCCCTATGCCTCAACCATCAGTTCGCAGAAAAGTCATTGAAATCAAGCCTGTTTTCGACCCGGAAGCCAAGGTTTACCCACGCTCGATCAGCGGTGCATTCACCCGCTGGCGCTGGGTTTTCGTCTGGCTGACCCAGATTGTTTTCTACGGTCTATGCTGGCTGCCCTGGAACGGTCGGCAGGCCATCCTGCTCGATATCGATGCGCGCAAGTTCTACTTTTTTGATCTGGTGCTATGGCCGCAGGACACGATCTATCTCGTTCTGCTGATGATCCTGGGGGCGCTCGCGCTGTTCCTGTTTACCGCTGTGGCGGGTCGCCTGTGGTGCGGCTATACCTGCCCGCAAACCGTCTATACCGAAATATTCCTGTGGTTCGAAAAAATCATCGAAGGAGAACGGCCGCAGCGCATCAAGCTCGATGCCGCACCGTGGACGCTTCGCAAGTTGACGGTCAAGACCGCCAAGCACGCTACATGGATTCTGTTTTCGTTTTGGACGGGGTTTACCTTCGTCGGCTATTTCACGCCGATTCGTGATCTGGCGCATGACATTTTTTCCCTCTCGCCGGGGGCGTGGTCGGCGTTCTGGGTTGGCTTCTACGGCCTGGCCACCTACGGCAATGCCGGTTTCCTGCGTGAACAGATGTGCCGGCAAATTTGCCCCTACGCGCGATTCCAGTTCGTCATGTTCGACCCCGATACGCTGATCATCGCCTACGACACGGCACGCGGCGAGTCGCGCGGCGCGCGCGCCAAAGGGGTCGATCACCGTGCGCTGGGTCTCGGCGATTGTGTCGACTGCGGCATTTGCGTTCAGGTGTGTCCAACCGGCATCGACATTCGCAACGGCCTGCAGAATGAGTGCATCGGCTGCGCGGCCTGTATCGATGGCTGCGATCAGGTGATGGACAAGATGGAATACCCGCGCGGTCTGATCCGCTATTCGACGGAGAACGCCGTAAGCAAGCGCTACACGCCGATGGATATCGTACGGCGCTCGTTCCGGCCACGGGTGATTATTTACAGCGCGATTCTTCTTCTGCTCACGGGGATTACGGCCTGGTCACTGGCCACGCGCATACCGCTGAAAGTTAATGTGTTGAAGGATCACAGTACGCTGTCACGTGAAGCCGACGACGGTCGCATCGAAAACACCTACCAATTGAAGATCATGAACACCGGCGACCTGACCCGAACCTTCCGTGTCAGCATCGCCGGCATCGACGGCATCCGCCTTGAAAACAACAGTGAAATCACGGTCGAGGGCGGAGTCATCGGCAGCCAGACCGTCGTCGCCAGTGCCGATCCCGGTTCGGCGAAATCGGGAGCCAGCCCGATCAAATTCAGTGTCGAGGATGTGGGCGACGCTTCGGTTGCCGTCACTGAAAACTCAAAATTCTGGATGCCTTGACCGACAAAAACCGACATCAGCCGCAAGACAATGGATTGTCAGGACCCCTCATGAACGAACTGCCGCTTAATCGACCCGTTGCTCCCACCACCCCAGCGCTCCCGGCCGGCTTCGCGCTCTGGAATCTGGGGTTTCGCCCGTTTTACCTGCTGGCGAGCCTGTTCAGCGTTTTCGGCGTGTTGTTCTGGGCCATGCAGTTCTCGGGTTATCTTCCCGCCGCGTACCCGCTCGGCTCGTTCTGGCACGGCCATGAGATGCTGTTCGGCTATACGACGGCGATCATCGCCGGTTTTCTGCTGACGGCCGTGCGAGCGTGGACGAATCAGCCGACACCGAGCGGCGTGCCGTTGATGGCGTTGGCGGCACTCTGGGTCGGCGGCCGGGTGTTGATGCTGACGCCGTGGGGCATCGCGGCCGCTGTGGTCAATGCCGCGTTTCCGGTCGCTGTGGCCGCCGCGATCAGCATTCCGTTGCTGAGGTCGCGCAATACGCGCAACTACTTTTTCGTCGGGCTGCTGGTGCTCACCGGGTTGCTGACGATCGCGCTGCACCTGGCGCTGCAAGGACAACTCGATCTGTCACCACGCACGGGACTCCAGCTCGAACTGGACGTGGTGCTGTTTGTCATGGTGGTCATGGGCGGTCGCGTGATCCCGATGTTCACCAACAACGGCATTCCCGGCACCAACGCCACGCGCCACGCGCTGGTCGAGAAAGTGGCGCTGGGAACGGTCATAGCGTTGTTCGCCGCCGATCTTCTGCACGGGTCCCCTACCGTCGTTGCCGTCATTGCGCTGATCGGCGCGCTGGCCCATGGCTGGCGACTGGCTCTGTGGAAACCGTGGCGGACCCACGCGAAGCCACTGGTGTGGATACTTCATGCGGCCTACGCGTGGATCGTGCTCCATCTCGCGCTGCGTGGTTTGACCGAGCTGCAACTCCTGGCCGGTTCATACGCCCTGCATGCGTTGACGGTCGGCGCGATTGGCGGCTTGACCCTGGGCATGATGACCCGAACCGCGCGCGGCCATACCGGGCGACCGCTGATTGCGGATGGTTTCGAGCTTGCGATGTTCCTGCTGATCCAGATTGCGGCGCTTGTTCGCGTCTTCGGCGGCATCGTATCGCCGGCGCTGTATATGGCAAGCATTCAACTCTCCGGCGTGCTGTGGGCCGCGGCGTTTGGACTTTATGCCGTGCGTTACTGGCCGGTACTGACACGCCCCAGGCTGGACGGCAAGCCGGGATAACGTTAACGGGAAGAATGAATGCGATGTCGAACCCTTCAGTTTCTCTTTAGTCTCCTTTCAAAAGACTGCTGGTCCACGCAGTGCCCTGGCGATAGCGTCGGGAGCCAAGCTGAGTGAGGGTGCGTTTGAAAGTGTTGGTCGCTGCGAAAATTGGTTCTGAACTTCCTCGGCAGTTACAGGTTCTTGTAGGAGCGCAGTTTCACTGCGCGATGGGCCGTTGTGCTCCACCACTGCAATCGCCCAGTGAAACTGGGCTCCTACACGATTGCTACCGCGCCGTTAGTTTTTAAGGCGACCAACACTTTCAAACGCACCCGTTGAGTGATGCGCTTGGCAAGATGCCCGGCAAGCGTGATACTCGCGAAGAATTAACGAAACCTACCGGGAGACTGCAATGAGCGTAGCCGACGAGATTGAAAAACTGGACAAGTTGCGCCAGAACGGAGCCATTACCGACGAGGAATACCAAACTGCCAAAGCCAGGCTGCTGGGGCAGGGCGCCCCGGCCGGGGAACCACCCAGACCGTTTCCCGTCGTCCAGGCCAAACCGATGGATGAAAACACCTGGTCGGTGTTGTTGCACCTCTCGCAGCTTTGCGGATTCCTCATCCCCTTCGCCGGTCTCGTCGTGCCAATCGTTATCTGGCAGGTCAAGAAAAACGAATCGGCGGTTATCGACCGCCACGGACGCATCGTCGCCAACTGGCTGATCACCGCCTTGATCGCGGGCATTGTGTTCTTCTGCCTGAGTTTCGTTGTGATCGGTATTCCGCTGCTCATCATTCTCGGTGTGTTGTGCTTTGTTTTCCCCATTATCGGGGGGGCCAAGGCCGGCAAGGGCGAGTTCTGGCCCTACCCGATGTCGTATCGCTTCCTGCCGGTTGACTGACCGGCGGTAGTTCCTTTTCTCTTGTCGATTGGACCAGCCTCGGCCAAACAATTGGGGGGCGTCCGGATTGCTCTGAGTGCAGGACCCGCTCAACCCGCGCAACCGCAGGCGAAGGGGTATTCACACGTAAGAAGACAGAACCGATGTCGGGAGCGTTGTTCGAAAACCAAAATGAATAGAAATAGTGGTCCGTTCCCTATTGTCCTGCAAAGATGTTCTTGGCGAGATCGATGCCTGCCGTGATAATGCTCATGGATTTCCCCATTCGAATTTCGTTAAATGGACGAGTTCAGAATCACCATTTTGGTACTTCGTTGCCGTGCGGTTTCTTCTCCGCTTCCTCATGACGGGGAAGTTCCTTTCATTCGTTAAGCCTCAAGGTTTGCCAATTACCCTTCACGCAAAACTCCAATCATAGGAACTACTGTGGCCACACCGAATGCATTTATTTCTTATTCCCATGATTCACAGGAACTCAAGAAGTGGGTCCTTAATTTCGCAACTCGACTCAGAAATACAGGGGTGGATGCGATTCTCGACCAATGGGAACTTAAGCCGGGTGATGACCTTCCACACTTCATGGAGCAGCACTTAGCCAAAGCAGACCGAGAGCTAATGATTTGCTCAGATCGATATGTCGAAAAAGCAAATGCAGGATCAGGCGGCGTTGGGTACGAAAAGATGATTATCACGTCGGACTTACTAAAGACAATTGATTCAAATAAAGTGATTCCAGTCATACGCCAATCTGGCACGCATAGTGTCCCAACGTTTCTGAAGACAAAACTTTTCCTAGACTTTTCCCGCGATGATCAGCTTGAGTTTAGCTTCGATGAACTTGTCCGCGCACTGCACAATGCTCCTTTATTTGTGAAACCCCCCGTTGGCAACAGCCCATTTACACCAGTTTCATCAATACCACCAGAGCGCAGCGGTGATGCTCTACTCGCACTAATGAAACTGGTGGTTTCAGACTTTGAAAGAGGTAGTGACTGGTCAGAATATGCACACGTACTCCAGCGTTCAAGAATTTCAAGATTAATGCTTGATGCCTATATTTCTACCGCAAAGCGAGACGGCCTGCTTACCCAAGACCCTGACAAGGACTTGCGAATCACAGAAAAGGGTAAGCACTATGCGCTCCAACACAAACTTCATAAGCAAGGGTGACGGTGCGGCCTACGACAAGGTTAAATCGATAAATAATACGGGACAGACCTCGATTGTTTGCCGTTCTACCATGAATACCTCCCGGTCCCTTGGTAGCAAACCGTCCCACGTCGCCCAGCATTAAATTAGAAAAAAGCAGACGAACCAACTCTGCCTGGCGTGGAGCATCGGAATCGCTGGCTGTGTTGGCCGGAATACCGTATTCGCCGTATTCAATCCCAGCGCGCGTCGCGCACTTGCACCATGCCGCCTTCGACACGGACCGGGAATGTGGCGACATCCTCATAGGCCGGCGGCGCCAGCACCGTGCCGGTTTTGATTGAAAAGCGCGCGCCGTGGCGCGGGCAGATAACCTGCTCGCCTTCGACCGTGCCGCCGGTCAGGATGCCGCCGTCGTGCGTGCAGACATCTTCGATGGCGTAATACTGGCCATCCAGATTGAAAACTGCGACCTGCGCTCCATCGACATCGAGTGAACGCCAGTCGCCGGGCGCGAAATCCTGCTGCGGGGAAACGTCAATCCAGTTCGACATGGGGCGGCATCACAGCAAACCCAGTTGCAGTTTGACCGCCTCCGGGATGCGCTCCATGCTCCACGCCGGCTCCCACACCAGCCTGACATGCACGTCGTCTACGCCCGGGACTTCCATCAGCCGCGACTCGACGGTGGCCGGGAAGGTGCCGGCGACCGGGCAGCCCGGCGCGGTCAGCGTCATGTCGATATCGACGCGTCCATCGGGAGTGACGTCGATAGCGTAAATCAGCCCCAGGTCGTAAATGTTGACCGGAATCTCCGGGTCGAACACCGTGCGCAATGCGGCGATCAGGTTTTCTCTGATTTGTTCGACCGGTGGTTGAGCGTTGTGTACCGTGTCGATTCGATCTGCTGTTTGAGCATTCATTTTCTACTCCGTCGATGTCCGAGTTTTCTGGTTTTTCAGTGCCGCCTGAAGGGTGTGCCAGGCCAGCGTCGCACACTTCACCCGTGCCGGAAACTCGCGCACCCCGGCCAGCACTTCGAGCTTGCCGAGTTCCGGATGCGGCGCGTCTTCGGGGGCGGTGACCATCTGGTGGAAGTCTTCGAAAAGGTCCTCGACTTCGCCGATCTTCTTGCCTTTGAGCGCTTCGGTCATCAATGACGCGGAGGCGGTCGAAATGGCGCAACCGGTGCCTTTGAAACTCAAGTCGGTTATCACGCCGTTATCAACCTTCAGATAGACCGTGACCTGGTCGCCGCACAGCGGGTTGTAGCCCTCGGCCTGATGGTTGGCACAGTCGAGGACGTGACAATTACGCGGCTTCTTGTAATGGTCGAAAATTACGTCCTGATAGAGTTCGCGCAAATCACTCATCGTTGAAACATCTCCTCTACGTCGTGCAGTGCGGTCACCAGGGTGTCCACCTCGGCGCGCGTGTTGTACAGCGCAAATGACGCGCGCGCCGTGCCGGCAATGCCGAAGCGCTGCATCACCGGCATCGCGCAGTGATGGCCGGCACGGATGGCCACGCCTTG
>JANNNT010000582.1:0-10663 GCA_031398685.1 Rhodocyclaceae bacterium
CTTTGGGCTATAAAACACCCCATGAGGTATTGTTCAATCTGCCGCCTACCCCTGTCGCAATTCGAACTTGAATTCGCAACCTATCCCGTAGATCGCCAATCCATAAGGCCCGCAGGCATGCGGCTGCAATTCATCAAAACCAGTTGCTGCACCAGGTATCTGGACTCAATCTTCCGGGCTATCCGTATGGGAAACCCAATCTGCTATACATGTCCCGGTCGACCTGTATAAAAAATCCTGATTTCTATGCACGTTAGCCGTAGCATGTATAAAAAACCGGATTTTCTATACACGTCAGCTTGAAAGGCGCTTTGAGATGACTACGCTTCGCGCACTCGATCAGTTGGACGCCAGTCGCTTCGATACCCCGGCCATCCTCAAGAAGCTGGCCAGCAGCAGCCGCAAACTGGCCGAACTGAAAGGCATCGCGGCATCGATTCCGAATCAGGGCATTCTGATCAATACGCTTGGCCTGCAGGAAGCGAAGGACAGTTCGGAGATCGAGAACATCGTCACCACCCACGACGAGTTGTTCAAGGACGAGGTGCTTCCGGAGTCATTCGCCAACCCGGCGGCGAAGGAGGTGCTGCGCTACCGCCAGGCTTTACGGCTGGGCTATGAGCGGGTAAGGGACAGCGGCCTGCTGACCGCCAAGCACATTATCGAGATTCAGTCCGAACTGGAGCGAAACAATGCCGGCTTCCGCAAGTTGCCGGGAACTGAGAACGATAGCGGCGACACCATTTACACGCCGCCACAAGACCCTGCCGAGATCGTGGCGTTGATGAGTGATCTGGAACGTTTCCTCAATGACTCCGACCGCTTTGCGGTCGATCCGCTGATCAAGATGGCGCTGATTCACCATCAGTTCGAGAGCATTCACCCGTTTTACGACGGCAACGGCCGCACCGGGCGCATCCTGAATGTGCTGTATCTGGTCAAGGAAGGCCTGCTTGAGGTGCCGGTGCTTTACCTCTCCAGCCACATCGTGCGTACCAAGGCGGATTACTACCGACTGTTGCAAAGCGTGCGCGAAAGCGATGCCTGGGAGGAATGGGTTCTCTACCTGCTGGAGGCCGTGGAGCAAACCGCCGGGCAAACGATCACCACGATTCACGCCATCAAAGCCGCGCTGTTCGACTACAAGCACCGCATCCGCGCCGGCTTCAAGTTCTACAGCCAGGATCTGATCAACCACCTGTTCACGCATCCCTACACCAAAATCGAGTTCGTGCAGCGTGACCTGAAGGTGTCGCGGCTGACGGCGACCAAGTACATGGATGCTCTGGCTGAGGGCGGCTTCGTCCAGAAGCAGAAGGTCGGGCGCAGCAATTACTACATCAACCTCGCACTGAATCAAATTCTGCTGGGCAATCCATGATGACTGGAGACCCGCTCGAACAGGGAACATCTGCTGTATGTGGTTTTTGCCAGACATTGCCAGTCGTAGCTCTTTTAGCTGTCTGTATTTGAAGCCATTGGGGCTACGATAATGCTGGTGGATCGCTTGTTTGGCACTTCTCTTCGTGATCGGAACCGCCGATGAATTTGGGGAATTTTCTGGATAGCCGGGAGCAACCCTGCCGATGACAATGATTGATCTGCAATCGCTCGCCAATCTCTCGCATCTGGCCGAATCGGTCGATCTGGAATGCAAGCTGGCCCAGGGACAGGACGGCAAAGGTGCTTTACCGAAAGACTTTTGGCCAACCTATTCGACGATGGCAAACACGCACGGCGGCGTGGTTTTTCTGGGGGTGCGCGAGAAGGCGGGCGTTTTCAGCGCGGCGGGTATCGAGAACGTGGAGAAAGTCCGCGCCGATCTGTTCAATACCCTGAACAATCCGGCCAAGGTTAGCGTAAATCTGCTGACCGATGCGGATGTGACGACGCAAACAGTCGATGGCAAGGCTGTGATAGTTGTCCGCATTCCACAGGCCGGCCGTAAGCAGAAGCCGGTTTTTCTGAACGGGCAGCCGCTGGGCAATACCTTCCGTCGCCTGCATGAAGGCGACCGGCACTGTGATGATGCGATGGTCAAACGGATGCTGGCCGAGCAGTTTGAGGACAGCCGTGATACGCGCATTCTGAACAAGTTTGGCTTGCAGGATCTTGATCTGGACAGCCTGCATGCGTATCGCAATGCCTTTGCCGTGCATCGTCTCGGTCATCCATGGATCAATGCCGACGATGCCGATTTTCTGCGTCTGATCGGCGGCTGGCGTGAAGAGCGAGAGTCTGGAGAATCCGGGCTGACCGCCGCTGGTTTGTTGATGTTTGGGCAATGGCCTTCGATTGCCGAGGCATTTCCCCTGTATTTTCTCGACTATCAGGAGCGGTCTGCTGATCAGAATTCTCAAACCCGCTGGCTGGATCGGATTGTTCCTGAGGGTTCATGGTCAGGCAATCTGTACGACTTTTTCCGGCGAGTCATCCGGAAACTCACCGCCGACCTGAAGGTTCCATTTATTTTGAAAGGCGACACCCGGATTGATGACACGCCAGTGCATCAGGCGCTGCGTGAAGCCCTGGTGAACACCTTGATCCATGCGGATTATTCAGACCGCGCTTCGGTGCTGATTGTGAAACAGCCTGCGGGCTTTGTTTTCCGCAATCCCGGGATCATGCGCATTCCCGTAGCACAGGCCTTGCACGGCGGGGACAGCGACTGCCGTAACCGAACGCTGCACCAGATGTTCCTGTTGATCAATCTGGGGGAACGGGCGGGTTCGGGTTTGCCGAAGATTCGCGCAGGCTGGGAGGCCGAAGGGCACGCCATGCACTTGTCTGACTCGTTTGAGCCGTTTGATCAGACGCGCCTGGAAATGGATTGGGCCGCGGTTTCCCCAGCAAATTTTTCCGAAACGCCGGGGAAAAGTTCACCGATAGGTTCACCAATAAGTTCACCGATAGGCGCACCAAAGACTGAAGAGAAAATACTTCAGCAACTCCGTGAAAACCCGAAATGCTCTACCCAGCAATTGGGTGATGCGCTAGGTATCAGCAAGCGTGCTGTTTTGAAGCAGATTGAAAAGCTCAAGCATCAAGGTCGCCTTTCACGTATTGGTTCGGCGAAAGGCGGTCACTGGGAGGTAAAGACATGACCGAAGACCAACTCGAACAGGAAACCCTCGGCTGGCTGGCCGATGTCGGCTATACGCCGCTGCGCGGCCCGGACATCGCCCCCCGATGGCGATAGCCCGGAGCGCACCGACTACCGGCAGGTGCTGTTGCTTGAACGGCTGCGCGCGGCGATCAGCCGGCTGAATCCGGGCGTTCCACAGGCCGCTCGCGAGGATGCACTCAGGCAGGTGGTCGATCTGGGCATTCCGGCGCTGCTCTCGGCGAACCGGCGTTTGCACCAGTTGCTGGTGACTGGCGTTCCGGTGCAGTACCAGAAGGATGGCGAAACACGCGGCGACTTCGTGCGGCTGATCAACTGGGCCGAGTGTTCACCCCAGCCCTCTCCCCAACCCTCGCCCGCGGGGAGCGGGAGCGAATCGAACGAGTGGCTGGCGATCAACCAGTTTTCGATCAAAGGACCGCGCCATACGCGCCGGCCGGACATCATCCTGTTCGTTAATGGCCTGCCGCTGGTGCTGCTGGAACTGAAAAACCCGGCCGACAAAAACGCCGACCTGTGGAAAGCCTACGACCAGATCCAGACCTACAAGGAACAGATTCCCGATGTGTTCCAGTACAACGAGCTACTGGTCATCTCGGACGGCAGCGAGGCGCGGCTGGGTTCGCTGTCCAGCAACGCCGAGCGCTTTATGCAGTGGCGAACGATTGATGGAGTAACGCTGGACCCGCTGGGCCAGTTCAACGAGCTGGAAACGCTGATTCGTGGCGTGCTGGCACCGGCCTGTCTGCTCGATTACCTGCGCTTCTTCGTGCTGTTCGAGGACGACGGGACGCTGGTCAAGAAGATTGCCGGCTATCACCAGTTCCATGCCGTGCGGGCGGCGATCAATCAGGTGGTGCACGCCTCGCGCCCTGGCGGCAGCCAGAAGGGCGGCGTGGTCTGGCATACGCAGGGCAGCGGCAAGAGCATCACCATGACCTGCTTTGCCGCCTGCGTGATGCAGGAAGCGGCGATGGAGAACCCGACCATCGTCGTCATCACCGACCGCAACGATCTCGACGGGCAGTTGTTCGGCGTGTTCTCTCTGGCGCAAGACCTGCTGCGCGAACAGCCGGTGCAAGCCAGCACCCGGCAGGACTTGCGCGCCAAGCTCGGCAACCGGCCGTCGGGCGGCATCGTCTTCGCGACCATCCAGAAGTTCATGCCCGGCGAGGATGAAGACAGTTACCCGGTGCTCTCCGACCGCCACAACATCGTGGTCATCGCCGATGAGGCGCACCGCACGCAATATGGCTTTGAGGCCAGGCTGAAGACCTTCAGGCCGCCCCGGGCCAGCGCCAACGATGCCCGGGCGCTGATTGCGGCCGAACCGACATCGGCCTATCAGGTCGGCTACGCCCAGCATTTGCGCGATGCGCTGCCCAATGCCACCTTCGTGGCCTTCACCGGAACGCCGGTATCGAGCGAGGATCGCGATACGCGCGCCGTGTTCGGCGACTACATTCACGTCTATGACATGCAGCAGGCCAAGGAGGATGGCGCAACGGTGGCCATCTACTTTGAATCCCGGCTGGCCAGGCTGTCGCTGAACGCCGAGGAGCTGCCGCAGATCGATGCCGAGGTCGATGAACTGGCCGAGGACGAGGAGGAAAGCCAGCAGGCCAAATTGAAAAGCCGCTGGGCGGCGCTGGAAAAGGTCGTCGGCGCCGAGCCGCGCATCGCCAGCGTGGCCGCCGATCTGGTCGCCCACTTCGAGGAACGCAACAAGGCACAGACCGGCAAGGCGATGGTCGTGGCCATGAGCCGCGAAATCTGCGTGCATCTCTACAACGAGATCGTCAAGAGGCGTCCGGAGTGGCACGACACCGACCCTGAGCACGGGGGCGATCAAGATCGTGATGACCGGGTCGGCCAGCGACAAGGCGCTGCTGCGCCCGCACATCTACAGCGCACAGGTGAAAAAGCGGCTGGAAAAACGCTTCAAGGACCCGGCTGACCCGCTCCGCCTGGTGATCGTTCGCGACATGTGGCTGACCGGCTTCGACGCGCCCTGCGTGCATACGCTGTACGTCGACAAACCGATGAAGAGCCACAACTTGATGCAGGCCATCGCTCGCGTCAATCGGGTGTTCAAGGACAAGCAGGGCGGGCTGGTGGTGGACTACATCGGCATCGCCAACGAACTGCGCAGTGCCTTGAAGGAATACACCGCCAGTAACGGCCGCGGCCGCCCGACGGTCGATGCCCGTGAAGCCTATGCCGTTCTGGAAGAGCGGCTCGACGTGCTGCACGGGATGATGCACGGTTTTGATTACAGCGATTTCCTTACGGCCGGGCACAAGCGGCTGGCCGGAGCCGCCAACCATGTACTGGGACAGAAAGACGGCAAGAAACGCTTTGCCGATACGGCGCTGGCCATGAGCAAGGCCTTCACGCTGTGCTGCACGCTGGACGAGGCCAAGGCGGTACGCGAAGAAGTGGCTTTCTTCCAGGCCGTGAAAATCATCCTGACCAAACGCGAGATCAGCCAGCAGAAACGTACCGACGAGGAACGCGAACTGGCGATCCGGCAGATCATCAGCACGGCGGTGGTGTCCGAAAAAGTCGTCGATATTTTCGATGCCGTGGGGCTGGACAAGCCGAATATCGGCATCCTCGACGACGCCTTTCTCGCCGAAGTGCGCAACCTGCCGGAGCGCAATCTGGCCGTTGAACTGCTGGAACGGCTGCTGGAAGGCGAGATCAAGTCGCGCTTTGCCGGCAACGTGGTACAGAACAAGAAGTTCACCGATCTGTTGAGCGATGTCATCAAACGCTACCAGAACCGCGCCATTGAAACGGCGCAGGTGATCGAAGAACTGATCGAGATGGCCAGGAAGTTCCGGGCCGTTGCCGAACGCGGCGGGGAACTGGGGCTGAGCGAAGATGAATTCCGCTTCTACGACGCGCTGGTCGATAACGAATCGGCGGTGCGCGAACTCAGTGACGAAACACTGAAGAAAATCGCCCATGAACTGACCGAGAATCTGCGTCAGAACCTGAGCGTCGATTGGTCGGAACGGGAGAGCGTTCGCGCCAGGCTGCGTTTAATGGTGAAGCGGATACTGAGGAAATACAAGTACCCGCCGGATCAGCAGGATGCGGCCGTGGAACTGGTGTTGCGGCAGGCACAGGCCTTGGGTGAGGCGTGGGTGTAAGGGCTTCGTATTGCCCGGCCTTTCGCTCAGTAAAGCTGAGGCTCCCACGGCGGGCCGGAATCGAGCTGAAGGCCAGAGTCGCACGATTACAAACCCTTCAACTCACCCACTCTGCGGGCTGTTCAGGGCCGCCAGCGCCGACCCGGTGATGAAGCTGACGACGATCACTCCGTTGGCGTCGATGCGGTATCAGACGCCTGTTGCAACGTACGGTTTTTCCTTGACCAGCAGCCGGTTTTCAACTAACGTTTACCGATTTTTCGTCCACTCAAACCTCAGGGAGACTGTACCAATGCAAAAATTGACGCTGGTCAAATTCGTTGCCGCCGCATTTGTTGCGACGGCCCTCTCCGCACCCGCCTTCGCTGCCGACACCATCAAACTCGGTGTAGCCGGTCCGCATACGGGCGACCTTGCGCCCTACGGCCTGCCAACCAAGGATGCCGCTGAGATGGTGGTGGCCGAAATCAACGCCAAGGGCGGCGTAAACGGCAAGAAGGTTGAACTGATGATCGTGGATGATCAGTGCAAGCCCGAAATCGCCACCAACGTTGCGACCAAGCTCGTCTCCGAAGGGGTTAACATCGTCATCGGCCATGTCTGCTCCGGTGCCACCAAGGCGGCCATGGGCATCTACAAAGACGCCAAAATCATCGTTATCAGCCCTTCGGCCACCAATCCGCCGCTGACCAAGAGCGGCGAGTATCCCAACTTTTATCGCACCATCGCCGCTGACGACGATCAGGGCAAGCTGGCAGCGGCCTTTGCCACCGACAAGCTCAAGGCCAAGAAGGTCGCCATCCTGCACGACAAGGGCGACTACGGCAAAGGCTTCGCCGATTTCTCCAAGGAAGCAATCGAGAAGGGCGGCAAGGCCAAGGTCGTGATGTACGAAGGGATCCAGCCGGGCGCCATGGACTATTCGGCGGTCATCCAGAAGCTGCGTGCGGAAGGCGCCGATCTGGTGATCTTCGGCGGCTATCATCCGGAAGCCTCCAAGCTCCTGTCGCTGATGGGCAAGAAGAAGATCAAGGTTCCCTTCATCGGTCCCGACGGGATCAAGGGTGACGGATTCCTCAAGATCGCCGGCAAGGACGCCGAAGGGGTCTACGCCACCGGCCCGATGGATGTCTCAAAACTCCCGGTGAACGTTAAGGTCCATGATGACTACAAGGCCAAGTTCAGCAAAGAGCCCGGCACCTTCTTCGACCAGGGTTACGCCGCCACCGTCGCGGCCCTGAATGCCGTCAAGGTCGCCGGCGGTACCGATTACGACGCCTTGGCCAAAGCGCTCAAGAGCAGCACGATTGAAACCACGGTCGGCAAGATCAAGTTTGACGCCAGGGGTGATGCCGAAGGCGTCGGCTTCTCGGTCTACCAGGTCAAGAGCGGTGCTTTCGCCGAGGTTAAGTAAAAACAGTTGGCGACACCAGGTATCAGCCGGGAGGCGGTCGTTGACCGTCTCCCGGTTTTTTTACGTTGTACCCGGTAGGCGTGACGCCCTTGTCGCGATTGATCTCGGGTTGATATCGGCTCCAACATTAGTTACCTCCTGTTTTCCCCACCCCAATCGATAACGGTCTATCCATGGATTATCAGTATTTGTTCGAGTTGCTGTGCGGTGGAGTGGTCAAGGGGAGTATCTACGCCCTGATCGCCCTCGGCTACACCATGGTCTACGGCATCATTCAACTGATCAACTTTGCCCACGGCGAGGTCTATATGATCGGCGCGTTTGTTGCCTTTATCGTCGCCGGAATCCTGACCCTGACCGGGTACAGCGGCCTGACGGTACTGGTGCTGGCGGCGGTGGTGGCCGTGATTTATGCGGCGGCCTACGGCTATACGCTGGAGAAGATCGCCTATCGCCCCCTGCGCAATGCACCGCGCCTCTCCCCGCTGATCAGCGCCATCGGTGCCTCGATCTTTTTGATGAACTACGTCCAGCTGGCGCAGACGCCGGACTTTCTCCCCTTCCCGGAACTGGTCACCGACTTCGAATTCATGGAGCCGATTTCCCGCTATTTGAGTTCGATCGATCTGGTGATTCTGCTCGTGACCACGCTGACCATGGTGGCACTGACCGTGCTGATCAAATACACGCGCATCGGCAAAGCCATGCGCGCCACCCAGCAGGATCTGGTCATGGCGCGCCTGGTCGGAATCAACGTCGACCGCGTGATCTCGGCGACCTTCATCATCGGCTCGGTACTCGCCGCCATTGCCGGAGTGCTGATCGCCTCGCGCACCGGCCAGATCAACAGCGCCATCGGTTTCATGGCCGGGATCAAGGCCTTTACTGCGGCGGTCCTCGGCGGCATCGGCAATGTCCCCGGCGCGGTGCTTGGCGGACTGGTTCTCGGCATTGCCGAGACCCTGGGCGCAGGGTATATCTCCAGCGCCTATGAGGATGTTTTTGCCTTCGGTCTGCTGGTCCTGATCCTCATCCTGCGTCCCGCCGGCCTGCTCGGCAAAGCGGTCAAACAGAAGGTGTAAGGCTATGGCTCACTTGAAACGTTCTCTCGGTATCGGTCTGTGGTTCATGTTTCTCACCCTGCCGCTGATGGTGGTCAGGGTGAATACCCTCAGCCACGAGGTCGAGTGGCGCTGGTCGAACCTGATCTGGGTCGGACTCTGCGCCTTTGCCATCGCCTGGTTCTGGCAGTTTTCGATCGAGCGCCGCGCCGCTCGCCGGGCGCTGGTGGTGGCCGATTCCCATCCCGCCCGTCCGCTAGTGGAAAAACTCTCGCTGGCGCAGCGCCTGGCCGACGATCCGGTCCTCAGCAAGCGGGTCTTGCTCGTGGCGGCGGCGGTGGCGGTGATCTTCCCCTGGCTGGTGTCCACCGGACAAAATTTCTATCACGTTAACGTCATGGTCAGTGCCTTGATCTTCGTGGTTCTCGGCCTCGGCCTCAACATCACCGTCGGCCTCGCCGGACTGCTCGATCTCGGCTATATCGCCTTCTTCGCGGTCGGCGCCTATACCTACGCGCTGCTCAGCAAGAATTTCGATCTCGGCTTCTGGACCTGCCTGCCGCTCGGCGGAGTGATGGGCATGCTGTTCGGCGTCATCCTCGGTTTTCCGATCCTGCGCCTGCGCGGCGACTACCTGGCCATTGTCACTCTTGGCTTCGCCTCGATCACCAAGATCGTCCTCGAAAACTGGGACACGGTTTTCGGTGGCGCCGCCGGCATCGCCGGCATTCCCCGTCCGGAGTTCTTCGGTCTGGTGCTCGACGGCCGCCAGAAATCGGTCTACAGCTACTACATCGTGCTGGCGCTGGTGGCGCTGACCATCCTGGTAACCAACCGCCTGAAGAATTCACGCATCGGCCGCGCCTGGATGGCCTTGCGCGAGGATGAAATCGCCTGTGTGGCGATGGGCGTCGACATGGCCCGCACCAAGCTTTCGGCCTACGCCCTTGGCGCCTTCTGGGCCGGGCTGGTCGGCGTGGTTTTCGCCGCGCACAACAACTTCATCAACCCCGACAGTTTCACTTTCATGGATTCGGCCATGATCCTGGCCATGGTGGTGCTCGGCGGCATGGGCTCGATCCTCGGCGTGATCATCGCGGCGCTGGCGCTCAAGCTGCTCCCCGAATACCTGCGCGCCTTTGCCGAGTACCGCATGCTGGTGTTCGGTGCGGTGATGGTGCTGATGATGATCTTCCGACCACAGGGGTTGATCAACAACATGCGGCGCAAGTATGAATACGATACCGCGGAAGGGGGGAAAGACGATGGCAGCAAATAAGGGGAAGAAGCTGCTCGAAGTCAGTGGCCTGACCATGGATTTCGGCGGTCTGCGGGCGATCGACAGTGTCGGCCTCGATATCTTCGAAGGCGAGATTGTCGCCCTGATCGGTCCCAACGGCGCGGGCAAGACGACTTTCTTCAACTGCGTCACCGGTATCTACGAACCGACGGCTGGCGAGGTCATGATTCACCCGCCGGGTGGAACCAGCCGGCGCATCAACGGCATGAAGCCGAACCGCATCACCACCCTCGGCATGGCACGCACTTTTCAGAACATCCGCCTGTTCCCGGCGATGACGGTCCTGGAAAACGTCATGATTGGCCGCCACTGCCGTACCGGCACCACCATTCTCGATGCCATCCTGCACACCCGCAAGTCAGTGCGCGAGGAGAAGGAAACGGTCGATAAGAGTTACCGGTTGCTGGAAAAGGTCGGTCTGGCCAACGAAGCGGACGAATTTTCCCGCAACCTCTCCTACGGCGCGCAGCGACGTCTGGAGATTGCCCGCGCCATGGCGACCGATCCTTTTTTGCTGTTGCTCGACGAGCCCGCCGCCGGAATGAACCCCCAGGAAACCCAGGATCTGGATGAACTGATCGTGCGCATCCGCAAGGAGGACAAGCT
>JANNNT010000583.1:0-3019 GCA_031398685.1 Rhodocyclaceae bacterium
TGCTTGTCCTCCAAGCGATGGGTCGTGTGCCATCTGCATTGAAATGGCTGTCCAGTAACGTTTGTGGAAATTCGGCTCCGTTTGTAGCAAAAAGGACCTGCCCATCGGGTGCCACAACAAGGACCTCCAGACCTTGATGCCCAACCAGGGAAGCTTCAAGTAGTTGTGGCACGGCGTCTAATTCAGCTTTGGAGCGAACCATCTCAAGGGCATGTTGCGTAAGTTTCAGTTTTCCTGAAAGGACTTCCATATCCTGAGCTTCGAAATGCCGATCAACCGATGCTCCGATCAGAAAACCCAGCAACAGCAGCACAATGCTTGAGGCGGACGCAAAGAGCAGAGTGAGCCGGAAGGTAATTGACGTGTGACCTCTCAAGGGCACTCGACCACCTCGAGCACGTAACCCATGCCGCGCACGGTACGAATAAGCTTGGGGTCGAAGTTGTCATCCACCTTGGCACGCAACCGCTTCACGGCTACTTCGATCACATTGGTGTCGCTATCGAAATTCATGTCCCATACCTGCGAGGCGATCAATGAGCGTGGAAGTACCTCGCCCTGACGGCGAAGGAATAACTCAAGTAGGGCGAACTCCTTGGCCGTCAGGTCAATCCGCTTGCCGGAACGTGTTGCGCGGCGCCGTATCAGATCCAGTTCGAGATCAGCCGCTCGCAGGATTTCGGACTCTTTGCTCTTGCCACCCCGGCGCAACAGGGTGCGCACTCGTGCCAGAAGTTCTGCAAAGGCGAACGGTTTGACGAGATAGTCATCCGCGCCGAGTTCGAGACCGTGAACACGGTCATCAACGTGGTCTCGTGCAGTCAGAAATAGAACGGGAATGTCTTTCCCCGCCGCACGAATGCCGCGCAGAACGCCCCAGCCATCAATGCCCGGGAGCATCACATCCAGAATCACCAAATCGTAGTTTACGGTCAGTGCGTCGTGCAGGCCATCCTCGCCATTCCGGACCAGGTCGACGACGAATCCGGCTTCCGCCAAGCCCTGTTTCAGATAATTACCCGTCTTCGGTTCATCCTCAACGACAAGAATTTTCATTGATGCTCTCCTTTGGCAGGCTTATGAATTGGCGCCATTTTGCGCCAGTCAGATGCCGCCCCTCGCAAGATTACGAAAATGTAATCTGCGGGTCACTCTCCTGTTAGTTTCACAACGGCATCATCTGAACTTCTGCGCCAGAGGCTTCTGGTTTATCGATGGAGTAACCCCTGGCGTTTCTTGCACAACCGGTATCGGTAATGATTGCTATTCGCTCGGCCAGGGCGCAAGCCATGCTCGCCACTTTCTCATGCGAGATCTGAACCGGCGAGTCGTGTCTTCTTTTTGAATTATGAATTACTGCAGCCGGTTTGGGTCTTTGCTCCGCGTTGAGCGTTCCCATCTTTGCGATGAGGTTTTCATGCTTGACCAAATTTATAAAGTGCGGTGTCTAGGGATTGCGGCCATGGCGCTGGGGTTTGCTGCCCCGCTCTCGGCGACCACGCTCAAGGACGTCCTGGATCAGGCGTGGTCCAACCAGGTACAATCCGCCCGCTCTGAGCAATACGACGCGCAACTCTCGGCCAGCCAGGCCTGGGTGCCTGAACCGCCAACGCTCAGCATTTCAGGCCGCAGCGATCAAATCGATACCAACAATGGCCGGCGTGAATGGGAGGCTGAAATCAGCCAGCCGATCTGGCTTGTGGGGCAGCGCGAGCGAGCCCAGGCGGTTGCCCAAAGCGAGCGCGATGCGGGCACGCAGCGTTTTGCCTTTGAGCGTTGGCAATTGGCCGGGGAACTACGCGAAGCATGGTGGGAAGTTCGCTTGGCCGATGCCGAGCAAAACGAGGCGGAACGCAAGCTCAAGGAAGCGGCTCAGCTTGAGGCCGATGTGCTTCGGCGACTGAAGGCGGGGGATTTGGCTCCGCTTGATCTGAACCAGGTTCGCTCAAGCCTGGCAATCGCCAAAGCTGATGTCTTGCGCGCCCAAACTGCCGCGGCTCGCGCCCACCAGCACTACCTAGCCCTGTCGAAGAATGCGCCGTTGCCCGACCAGTCCGAAATACTGGCAACCAGCGATGTAGACCTGCTCAGCCGTCATCCGGCATTGACCAACGTTACGGCAGCGGCCACAACCGCTCAGGCGAAATTGCGCCAAGCCAGTGGCGATACGCGCAACTCGCCGGAAGTTGGGCTGACCGTCACACGTGAGCGCGGCAGCACTGCAGAGCCCTATCAGAATCTTGCCAAGGTCACCCTGAAGATTCCCTTTGGCTCGGAATCTCGCAACCAGCCACGCATCACTGCCGCCAATGCGGACTTGATTGAAGCACAACTGCTGACCGAACAAACCCAGCGCAAGCTGGATGCAATGATTGCCGTGGGGAAAGTTGAGTTTGAGCAGAGCCAGCAGACCGTCCTCGTCTTTCGGGAGCGGGTGCAGCTCGTGGAACAAAGCTTTACCTGGGTTGAAAAGGCCTTTCGCGCAGGGCAACTCGACTTGCCAGCCAGGCTCAAGGCCGAGGCTGACCTGGCCAGCGCCAGGCTGTCCTTCACCCGCGCCAAACTTGAATCAGCACGCGCTATTTCCCGTTACAACCAGGCGGTGGGAGTTTTACCATGATCCATAAGTTTCTGATTGTTTCACTGTTCCTGTTGCCGGTACTGAGCTTCGCCCATGGCGGGGAAGACCATGGCGCAAGCGCCGAACCGACTGGCGTTGCCTCTGCAGCGCCGCGAGCAGAAGCACAAACCGATCTGTTTGAATTGGTAGTGACGCCGCAAAACGGGCAACTGACAATTTATGTTGATCACTTCGCCAATAACCAGCCCGTCAATGGCGCCAAAGTCGAAATCGAAAGTGGCAACTGGAGAGCGGAGGCCAATGCGGCTGAAAGCGGTACTTACCGGGTTGCTGCGCCCCAGTTCTCCACGCCCGGAACCTATCCGCTGGTCTTTACAGTGACCGCTGGGGACGCCGCCGATCTGATCGAAACCACACTTGTCGTCAAAGATTCCGCTC
>JANNNT010000594.1:0-5193 GCA_031398685.1 Rhodocyclaceae bacterium
GGCGCTGGCATCGCCTTCCGTAGAGACGCCCTGCGGAGCGAGGAACTGAATGCCATAGTGCGCGCCAAAATAGCCAAAAGCGTCATGTGAAGTGATGACCTTGCGTTTGGCCGCCGGGATCTGGTCGAACTGCGCCTTGGCCCAGGCATCCAGTTCGGTGATCGCCTGCATGTAGCGCTCGCCATTTTGCTGATACTGGGTCGCTCCTTTGGGGTCGGCTTTGCTCAGTGCGGCGACAATGGTTCTGGCGTAGATTACGGCATTGGCAGGATTCTGCCAGGCGTGCGGATCGGTGGCTTCCTTGCCGTTGCCGTTGTGACCCTGATGCTCCCCGGCTTCCATTTTTCGCGTCTTTATACCCTTGGTGAGGACCGACATTTCGCCCTTGTAGTTGGCGGATTTCACGAGACGCGCGACCCAGCCCTCGAACCCAAGGCCATTCGAGACCACGAGTTTTGCTCGCGATACGGCCTTCACGTCGGAGGGTTTCGGCTCGAAGACGTGTGCGTCCTGATCGGCACCCACCAGGGTGGTGACGGCAACACGATCGGCGCCGATCGTGGCAACCATATCGCCGAGGATGCTGAAGGTGGCGACAACGGGCAATTTTTCGCTGGCTAGGGCCTGCGCGCCGAAGCCGAGCACGGTAATAGTCAGCAGAATATTGCAGAGGGATCTCATGGGCAGACTCCTTGATAAGTGACGAGGCTGGCGCAGTCGAACTTCAGCCTTGCAGATGCGGACGTCGCCGTCCCGACAGCCAGCCGCGTGGTGCAAAGATCAGCGAAAGAACGTAGAGCACGCCGGCGCACACGATGATGGTGGGGCCGGAGGGGAGATTGAGGTGGTAGGAAAGCAGCAGCCCGGCGGCGCTGGCGAGCATGGCGATGAGGCTGCTGGCGACCAGCTGCCCGGCGAGTGATTCGTGCCACACGCGCGCGGCAATGGCGGGCAACATCATCAGGCCGACCGCCATCAGCGTCCCCAGCGTCTGAAAGGCGGCCACTAGATTGAGTACCACGAGCATGAGAAACGCTTGCTGGTAGAACGCACCGCGACCGCCACGCTTGCCCGCGCTGGCGGCGAGGAAGACGGGGTCGAAGGTTTCCAGCAGCAGGCCGCGATACAGGAGTGCCAGGGCCAGGATGCTTACGGTGGCGATTGAGGCCATCAGCAGCAGGCCTTCAACATCGACCGCCAGTACATTGCCGAAAAGGATGTGCAGCAGGTCGAGCTGGGTGCCGTGTCCGGCGATGAGCATCACGCCCAGCGCAAGAGCCACCAGGTATCCGGCGGTGAGGCTGGCGTCCTCCTTGAGGTGGGTATGGCGGCTGACAAAGCCGGTGATCGTCACCACGGCCATGCCGGCGATGAGGCCGCCAATACTCAGGGCGGTGAGCGATAGCCCGAAATAGATGAAGGCGATGGCCACCCCCGGCAGCACGGCATGGCTGAGGGCGTCACCAAAGAGGCTCATGCGGCGCAGGGTGAGAAATACGCCAAGCGGTGCGCTGCTGAGCGCGAGGGCCAGCGTCCCGACGAGCGCGCGGCGCATGAAGGAAAATTCAACGAATGGTCCGCACACCCAGTCATAAAGCAGGTCGAGGCTCATGCGGCCTGTCTCGGCGCGCAGGGAGTGGCCGCTTCGTCCCACGCTTCGGCCATCGCACCGGCCTGCCGCAGGTGATCGCTGGTCAGGGCGGTTGCGGTATCGCCCCAGGCGATCAAGTGGCGGGCGAGGAGCAGGGTCTGCGGGAAATGTTCGCGCACGAGTTCGTAATCGTGGAGCACCGCAATGATGGTGCGCCCTTCGGCGTGCCAGCCGCGAATCACCCGCATCAATTCGGCGGTGGTGCGTGCATCGATGGCGTTGAAGGGTTCATCGAGCAGGATCAAGGCCGCATCCTGCAGGAGCAGGCGGGCGAAAAGCATGCGCTGGAACTGGCCGGCCGAGAGTGTGCCGATGCTGCGCTGCGAGAAACCATCGAGCCCGACGGCATGCAGGGCCGCTTCCGCCTGGGCCAGGTGTGCGGCAGTGAGACGGCGCAGCAAACCTTCTTCTTGCCAGTGGCCAAGGAGCACGCAATCGAGCACTGAGATCGGAAAACTTCGGTCGATTTCAGACTGCTGGGGCATGTACGCGATGCGCGGGGCTTCGGGCGATTGCACGATCCGCCCGCTATCAACCGGAAGCAAGCCCAGCACGGACTTGAGCAGCGTGCTTTTGCCGGCGCCATTGGGCCCGATCACGGCGGTGAGCGATCCACCTTCAAAACGGCCGCCCACGTGATGCAGCGCCGGATGGCGGCGATAGGCCACGGTAATGTCGTCGAGAACGATCTGTACACTCATGACGCGGTGTCCATGATCGCCCACAGCACGCCCAGCCAGAGCAGCACGCAAAGGAGAAGGATGGCCAGGGCGCGCTGCCAGGCCGAAAGGGAGAGTACGCTCCAGGAACGGGCGGTTCGACGACGAAAGAGTGTTTGCATTGGGCCTGGGGACCAGCCGTTCAGCGGTAGGCAGCCATTCCGCAATCACGGCCAGTGCAATTGAGTTGCGCCAATAATGCCTTGGAATTGCGCTAGACGCAACTATGTTGCACTTGTGGCGGCGTTGTGATTCGACAGTGTTCTCGTTATGCCGTGTTTGGAAATGCGCTTGTCGAAATGAAACGAGGCACGTGTACTATTCGTCTTTGCACCCTGATTATTCAGCTGTTTTCCGGTGCAAGCTCAACCCCTTATTTTACGAACAAGTTCGCGCCCCTAAGTAATTGAGGGCGCGCAGCCGCCCTGTTGCGGTTGTGATTTTCAAGGAGAAATCTAGTTTGCTGAATCTCTTCGAGTCTCTCGTCCACCCCTACCCGGACGATACGCCTGATGTCCCGCCCAAAACCCTGTTTGCATTCCTCTATGCCGGCACGCGTGGTTTGCGCCCCTTGCTGGTTGTCATGGCCCTGCTCACCGCGTCCATTGGCGTATTCGAAGCGCTGCTTTTCGGTTTCCTGGGGAGCATGGTGGATTGGCTCGCCAAAATGCGGCCGGATACGTTGTGGGCCGAGCAGGGAAACACGCTAACCCTGCTTGCGGTCGTATTGCTGGCGAGCCCGCTGGTGGTGGCCATCCAGGCCTTGCTCAAGCAGCAGACGCTGGCCGCCAATTTTCCCATGTTGCTGCGCTGGAATTTCCATCGCCTGATGCTTGGGCAGAGCATGAGTTTCTATCAGGACGAGTTCGCCGGGCGGGTCGCCACCAAAGTGATGCAGACGGCACTCGCGGTACGCGATTCGGTGATGACCGTGAGCGATATTCTGGTGTTCGTGCTCGTCTATTTCATCAGCATGGTCGCCGTGGCGGCTCACTTTGACACCTGGCTACTCGCCCCTTTTGTCCTCTGGCTGGTGCTTTACGCCAGCGCCCTGCGTTATTTCGTCCCGCGCCTGGGCAAGGTCGGGCAGGCCCAGGCGGACGCCCGCTCGCTGATGACCGGTCGGGTCACCGATGCCTACGCCAACATCTCCACCGTCAAGCTTTTTTCTCATGGCAAGCGTGAAGCCGCCTACGTTCGTTCGGCCATGGAAGAGTTCATGCAGACGGCTCATGCCCAGATGCGACTGGTCACCGGGATCGAAATCATCAATTTCACCCTCAATATGCTGCTGATCGTGGGCACGGCGGGGGTTGGGCTGTGGCGCTGGTCGCTGGGCGAAGCCGGCGTCGGGGGCCTGGCGGCCGCCACGTCGATGGCCTTGCGACTGAATGGCATCTCACATTGGGTGATGTGGGAAATGGCGCGGCTCTTCGAAAACCTCGGCACCGTGCAGGACGGGATGAACACCCTGTCACGCCACAACGCGGTCACCGATCGTTCGGGCGCCAAGGCCCTCAAGGTGACGCAGGGCGAGATTCACTTCGAGAAGGTGAGTTTCGGTTATGGCGAGAACAAGCGCGTGATCGACGATTTCACCCTGCATATCCGCCCGGGTGAAAAAATCGGCCTCGTGGGTCGCTCGGGCTCGGGCAAGTCAACGCTGGTCAATCTTCTGCTGCGCTTCTACGACATCGAATCGGGCCGCATCCTGATCGACGGCCAGAACATTGCCGAGGTCACCCAGGAAAGTCTGCGCGCGCAGATCGGCATGGTGACCCAGGACACCTCGCTGCTGCACCGCAGTGTGCGCGAGAACATCCTCTACGGCCGCCCCGATGCCGACGATGAGGCCATGAGAGTCGCCGCCCAGCGCGCTGAGGCCGACGGTTTCATCGCCGCGCTGACCGATCCGAAAGGGCGCGGCAGTTTTGATGCCCACGTCGGCGAGCGCGGTGTCAAACTCTCCGGTGGACAGCGCCAACGCATCGCCATCGCCCGGGTCATGCTGAAGGACGCTCCCATCCTGTTGCTTGACGAAGCCACCAGTGCGCTGGATTCGGAGGTCGAGGCCGCCATCCAGCAAAGCCTCTACAGCCTGATGGCGGGCAAAACCGTCGTCGCCATCGCGCACCGGTTGTCCACCATTGCTGCAATGGACCGGCTCGTCGTCGTCGATGGCGGCGGTATCGTCGAAGAGGGTGACCACCAGAGCCTGCTGGCACACGGCGGCCTGTACGCCCGGCTGTGGGCGCATCAAAGCGGTGGTTTCCTGGGCGAGAACGACGACTGAATTGCGGTTTTCCGCCAGCGGCTTCGTTTCAATCCTCGCCAGCTGGCGCTTCCTGCGCGTGTTGGTCGAATCTCCGATCCACATCTTTTATAAGATGCATAAAGATTGCATCTTATAAAAGATGTGGATAAAATGCGTCTTTGTGGGCGCCCCCAACTTTTTCCATATCAGGCCCACAACTATTCTTATCGGAGATATTGCATGCACGCAACGCGGAAACTCTGGACTTGGCTGGCCATAATTTGTGTGCTGTCCTTTACCGTTCTTGGCTGGGTCGGAACCGAAATATATCTGACGGCACCGCCAATTCCGAAGCAAGTCATCAGCACGAAGGGCGTGGTGCTGTTTTCTGAAGGGCAAGTACAGCGCGGCCAGGAAGCGTGGCTGTCCGCGGGTGGACAGCAGTTGGGATCAGTCTGGGGGCACGGCAGTTATGTTGCGCCGGATTGGTCTGCCGACTGGCTGCACCGCGAGGCATTGGCACTGCGCGAGATTTGGGCGCAGCGCGACTTCGGCAAGAAATTCGAGCA
>JANNNT010000046.1:0-1657 GCA_031398685.1 Rhodocyclaceae bacterium
GAAGTTATCCGGGTTGCGCCAGCCGGGGTAAATCTCGCCGTTGATGTTCGGGCCGGCCTGCATGTTGTTGGTCGTGCTGGTCCACAGGAAGTTGAGCTTGCCGTCCTTCAGCGCGCGGCTTTGCGCCACGGCGTGCAGGCCAACCCAGGGCGGAATGGAACCGGCCGGGAGCTTCCACGCTTTTTCGGCAAACTCGCGGTGTTTAGGATTCATCACCACCATGTCGGCCGGCAGGCGATGAGCAAAAGTGCCGACTTCACGCGCCGTACCGCAGGCCGAAGGCTGGCCGGTCAGCGAGAAGGGGCCGTTGCCCGGCTCGGAAATCTTGCCCGTCAGCAGATGCACGTTGTAGATCATGTTGTTCGCCCAGGAGCCGCGAACATGCTGGTTGAACCCCATCGTCCAGTAGGAAACCACCTTGGTCTTCGGGTCGGCATAGACCTTGGCCAACGCTTCGAGCCGGTCTTTCGGCACGCCGGAAATTTCGTGCGCCTTGTCGAGGGTGTAGTCGGAAACGAACTGGGCGAATTCGTCAAAGGTGATCGGCGTGGACTTGCCCGGATCGCCCTTCGGCTTGCCATCCTCGCCCGGGTAGCCGTTGTTCATCGCGTCTTTTTCGAGCGGATGGTTGGGACGCAGGCCGTAGCCGATGTCGGTCACGCCCTTTTTGAAGTTGACGTTGCGGGCGACAAACGCCTTGTTAACGGCATTGTTCTGGATGATGTAATTACAGATGTAGTTCAGGATAGCCAGATCGGACGACGGCTTGAAGATCAGCTCGTTGTCCGCCAGTTCGCAGGAGCGGTGAGTGAAGGTCGAGAGCACGTGCACCTTGACGTGTTTGGCGGTCAGGCGGCGATCGGTCAGACGCGACCAGAGAATCGGGTGCATCTCGGCCATGTTGGCGCCCCACAACACGAACGCGTCGGCATGCTCGAGGTCGTCGTAACAGCCCATCGGCTCGTCGATACCGAAGGTGCGCATAAAGCCGACCACGGCCGAAGCCATGCAGTGACGGGCGTTCGGGTCCAGGTTGTTGGTCAGGAAGCCGGCCTTCATCAGTTTGGCGGCGGCATAACCCTCCCAGATGGTCCACTGGCCGGAGCCGAACATGGCGATATTTTTCGGCCCGCCCTTCTTGAGCGCGGCCTTGACCTTCTCTTCCATGACATCGAAGGCCTGCGTCCAGGTGATCGGCGCGAATTCACCGGTCTTGTCGAACTTGCCGTCCTTCATGCGCAGCAGCGGCTGGGTCAGCCTGTCCTTGCCGTACTGGATCTTCGACAGGAAGTAACCCTTGATGCAGTTCAGTCCCTTGTTGACTGGCGCATCCGGGTCACCTTGCGTGGCGACGATCCGGCCGTCCCGGGTGCCGACCAGTACACCGCAGCCGGTCCCGCAGTAGCGGCAGACGCCCTTGTCCCAGCGCACTCCGGCGTCCTTGCCGCTCACGGCAGTAGCCGCCGCGACCAGACCGGGAACGCTCATGCCCGCCGCCGTTGCGGCCGCCGCAACAGCGTTGCTCTTGATAAAGTCACGACGCGTCAACGTTACTTTCATCTCAGACCTCCCCATCAGGATCAGATTCATAGTGGTGATAAACCATCGACACCGAGAGCACGCCGGGCTGCCGGTTGATTTCCTCAAACATGTCTGC
>JANNNT010000619.1:0-3254 GCA_031398685.1 Rhodocyclaceae bacterium
CTGTTGCACGAAGCAATTGATCAGCGTGGCCGCCAACCCCGTGCCAGCCGCCGACTGGATACGCCCGGCCGGGATGAAGCCGGCCTGCAATGCGTGCGCAAAACTCTCGGCCCACAGCGCGCGCTGCTCGGCTGGCTCGGCATCGGCCAGGGCTTGGGCAACGCGGCGGTGCATGTCGTCGATGACGATCTCGTCGCCCTTGGCGTACTTCTCGCGCAGCACCTCGGCGCTGATCGGTTGTGGCGGCAATGAACCCGTGGCAACAGACTGAGTTCGAGATGTCAGTGTCATGGCAGGGCGCACGAATGGCATAGCCGCGATCATCCGCCGGCTTTGCCAATAGCGCCAATTGATCTTGTTCACCATCGGGCCTCGCGCGGGGCTGGCCGCCATCGCCAACACCGCGCCGACACAGCTTGATGAGCGCATCCCTAGCTTGGCGGACGCGCTCGCGCAAGGGACGCAGTTGGGGGGGGTCGCGGGCCTGCACAGGGGTACTCCGTTCGGCTAGCATCCTTGCAACGAGGACTGCCACACATTGGCCTGCACATGCCCATCGCCGACAATGTGAATCTGGGTAAGAACGTGATGGTGGTTCACCCGTCGCTGGTCAATCTCTACGGCTGCACGGTGGGTGCCGACACGAAGATCGGCACGTTCGTCGAGATCCAGAAAGACGCCGTGATCGGCGCACGTTGCAAGATATCGTCGCATACCTTCATCTGCGAGGGCGTACAGATCGAAGACGAGGTCTTCGTCGGTCATGGTGTGATGTTCACCAACGACCGCCATCCTCGCGCCACCAACGCCGACGGCAGCCTGCAGACCGTGGCCGATTGGACGCTTGAGCGAACGCTTGTGAAGCGCGCCGCGTCGATTGGCTCCAACGCGACCATCCTTTGCGGCGTCACGATCGGCCAGGGCGCGCTGGTCGGCTCGGGAGCGGTCGTCACCAAGGATGTGCCTGATTACGCTATCGTTGCCGGCGTGCCGGCGCGCGTGACCGGAGATACAAGAGCGCACCGCTGAGCGCGCCCCGTGCGGCAGGCGATGCACCAACGCCAGCCGCCGTTAGAGAGGCCTGAAGCAGGGAGGATCCAGCAGTGATCAACATCGGAATCGTCGGGTACGGCTACTGGGGGCCCAACCTGGTACGCAACTTCGCCGAGACGCCGGGGGCCAATGTGGCCGCCGTGGCCGATCTCGACAGCTCAAAGCTCGCCTTGGTGCAGCGGCGCTTTCCCGCAATCAAGACCACGACCGATTTTCGCGAGTTGCTGAGCGATCCTGGCATCGACGCCATCGCCATCGCGACGCCCGTCAACACCCACTTCGAGTTGGCCCTTGCAGCACTTCGCGCCGGCAAGCACCTGTGGCTCGAAAAGCCGATGACGGAAACCTCCGAGCAGGCCAAACAGATCAACGAGGAGGCGCAGCGTCGCAACCTCGTATTGCTGGTGGACCACACCTTCATCTACACCGGTGCGGTGGCTAAGATGAATGAGCTCATCAAGAGCGGCGACATGGGGAAAATTCTTTACTACGATTCGGTGCGCGTGAACCTCGGGTTATTCCAGCGCGACGTGAGCGTGATCTCTGACCTAGCGGTCCATGATTTCTCGATCCTCGATCACTTGCTAGGCGAACACCCCGTGGCCGTATCAGCCAACGGCACCAACCACTTTCCCGGGACGCCAGAGAACCTTGCCTACGTCACGCTCTTCTACGATTCGGGGACGATCGCACACACCAGCGTCAGCTGGCTTGCGCCGGTCAAGGTGCGGCAGATACACCTGGGTGGCAGCAAGAAGATGATCACCTACGACGACCTCGAGCCGAGCGAAAAGATCAAGGTCTATGACAAGGGCGTCAGCTTCACTGATGACCCGGAGAAGATCCTGGAGATGCGTGTCGGCTACCGCACGGGTGACATGTGGGCGCCCAAGCTGGCGGCAACCGAAGCGTTGGCCGTAGAAGGAGCGCATTTCGTCGACTGCATCGTGAACAACAAGGTGCCCCAGACCGATGGTCAACTCGGCCTTCGGGTCGTCGAAATCATCGAGGCCGCCAGCCAGTCGATGCGACGCAAGGTGCGGCGCAATGGAGAAACCGTCAACATCCAGTCTCGGGGGAAAACATCGTGATTCCGTTCGTCGATCTGAAAGCGCAATACCAAGGCATCAAGGAAGAAGTAAACGCCGCCATCCAGGGCATCCTGGATACCTGCCAGTTCACGCTTGGCAGTGAAGTGGCGGCGTTCGAGCGGGAGTTCGCCACGTATTGCCGGACAACGCATGGCGTGGGCGTGAACACCGGCACCAGCGCGCTGCACCTGGCGCTGCTGGCCGCCGGTGTCGGCCAGGGTGACGAGGTCATCACGGTGCCGTTCACCTTCGTCGCCACCGTGTCGGCAATCGACTACACGGGCGCGAAGACGGTGTTCGTCGATATCGACCCACGCACCTTCACGATGGATGTCGGGGCCGTCGAAGCGGCGATCACCGAACGCACCAAGGCCATCATTCCGGTGCATCTGTATGGCCAGCCGGTCGACATGGACCCGCTGCTGGAGATTGCCAAGCGCCATGGCCTGGTGGTGATCGAAGACGCCTGCCAGGCCCACGGTGCCCTGTACAAGGGCCGGCGCGCAGGCAGCATGGGCCACATGGGCTGCTTCAGTTTCTACCCCGGCAAGAACCTGGGGGCGTATGGCGAAGGCGGCATGGTCGTCACCGACAACGACGAATACGCCCGAACGATCCGCATGCTGCGCGACTGGGGCGCCGAGAAGAAATACCACCACGTGCTCAAAGGCTACAACTTCCGGCTCGAAGGCATTCAGGGCGCGGTGCTGCGCGTGAAGCTGAAGTACCTCGAAGGCTGGACCGAGGCCCGACGCGCTGCGGCGGCGCGCTACGATGCGTTGTTCGCCGGCAGCGGCATCGCCACCCCGCACGCCATGCCCGATGCGCGTCACGTTTATCACCTCTACGTCATTCGCACCGCCCAAAGAGTTGCGTGGCAGGACGCGCTCAACGCGCAAGGCATCCAGACCGGCATCCACTACCCTGCGCCGGTGCACCTGTTGCCCGCCTTCGCCGACCTCGGTTACCACGCCGGCCAGTTCCCGCATTCAGAGCATGCGGCGAACGAGGTCTTATCGCTGCCGATGTTCCCGGAGCTCACCGCGGCGCAATCCGCGGTGGTGGCGCGGGCGGTCATCGCGCTCGCAGGCCGGCCCGGCGCGCGCGCCG
>JANNNT010000623.1:0-16662 GCA_031398685.1 Rhodocyclaceae bacterium
GCGCGGATCGCACGCGAAGTCGCCGCCGCGCTCGGGCCCATCGACATTCTCGTCAACAACGCCAGCATCGGCTCGAGCGCCAGCCCCAAGCCGGTGGTTGACTTCGACGACGCCTTTTGGGACCTGACGCTGGCGCTTAACCTGACCGTGCTGCCGGTCACGGCATGATCGAGCGTGGCGGTGTAGATGAGGCTGCCGCCTTCGCTAACGCTGGCCGCCGAGGCGGTCAGGGTGACGGTGGTGGTGGGCGCAGTGCCATCCCCGGCACCTGTTCCCGGCCCCCCAACCGCGCCATTCACCTGACTATCACCGCCTCCACTCAAAACTTCTTCAGCCGCTGCGCGCCGTGCCGTATCAAACTCGAAATTCAGCGGATCAACACTTTCTGCAATACGTAAAAGTCGCACAAACGAGGAGCCACCATCCGCGCCTCCGGCGCTGTTCCCGGCGGCTGTTTCTTCGAGCAACTCATCCAGGCTACCGCCCTGGTTGATCGCCTTGATGATCGTGTCAGCGTCTTTTCCTGCCGCCAGCAGCGCGGAATCGGTGGCGTCCGGCTTGAACGCACCGGCCACTTCGGCATCAACCGTCACGGTTTCATTGGCCTGGATGTTCAAGGTGCGACCATCGGCGGTGGCCAGTTCAACCCGTGAACCCGCAGCGGTTACCAGTACATCGCCCTCGAACACCGGGTCGCCGACGTGCAGCGGGCGCATTTCACCGTTTTCGCCTTTGGCGAAAGCGTTGCCCTGGATGGCGGAGACGCGTGCGACGGGGGTGGGGGTGGCCATGATTCGTCCTCGATACGGAATGATTGATTGCGCAACAATAGCCAAATGCACAATGGCCGCCTACTGTACTGAAGTACGATAGGCGGCCATCCCTGCGCTTGCTCGGTTAGCGCTGTTTTTCGATGCCGTTGATGATCAGCGAGAGTTGCATACGGTCACGTGCGCCGAGTTTTTCAAGTGTGGCGCTAACGTGTGACTTGACGGTGCGCTCGGTGATATCCAGTTGGCGGGCAATTTCCTTGTTACTGGCACCCTTGGCCAGAAGAACTGCAGCTTGCTGCTCACGCGCGGTGAGGGAAGTGCGCCAGGAGGCATCCTCAATCCTTGTTTCGGGAAGCAGTCTGGCGGTCGAGGCCAGCAGGCGCTGCATGAGCCCTCGCCCGACCCATATGCCGCCGTTTTCAACGACCATGGCCACTTGCAGCAAGACTTCGGGGGCGGCGTGGCCGTTGCAATAGCCGGCAGCCCCGGCGCCCAGTGCGGCCATGGCGTCTTCTTCAGACGGCTCATCGGCAAGAAGCACCAGCGAACTCTTGGCGAGGCTTTGGCCCAGACGTTTTACCAGGTTCTCGGCAGTTTGCCCGGCCGGCTGCAACGCCCAGACCAGGCCCGCACCCGCAGGAACACGGTCCAGGCGCCCGGAAGTCAGACCGGGAAAAGCTTCACGCCAGGACTCCCGTTGGCGCGCGTCGATTGACAAAAATAGCGGTTGCACGATCACCGCTCTGAGAAGGCGCGAGCCTTGGCGCGCAACACGGGCTTGAGCAGATAGGAGAGCACACTTTTATCGCCGGTAATAATGTCCACATCGGCGACCATGCCCGGGATGACCGGCAGGTTATTGCCCAGCGTCGACTGGTTGGTGCGCACGCGAACGGTGTAGAAGGCGTTGCCCTTTTCATCAACCACCGAGTCGGCACCGATGTGTTCGAGCTTGCCGTCCAGCCCACCGTAAATGGAGAAATCATAGGCCGTGAATTTGACGACAGCTTTCTGCCCGGGACGCAGGAAAGCGATGTCGCGCGGCAGCACCCGGGCTTCAAGGAGGAGGTTGTCTTCCAGTGGCACGACTTCAACAATGTCCTTGCCCGGTTGCACCACCCCGCCGACGGTGTTGATCAGCAGCCGCTTGACCGTTCCCTTGACCGGCGAACGCAATACCGCGCGCGTCACCTTGTCCGAAAGGCCGACACTGCTTTCCGCCACACTATTCAGCTTGGACATGGTCTCGCCCAGTTCCTTGCCCGACTCGTTGCGGAAGGCCAGGCCCACTTCCTCCAGCTTGTGGTTGGCCTCGCTGATCGAGGCCTGAATACGCGAACTCTGCGCCGCCGCCATGTCGCGTTCGCCACGGAAGCGCCCGACATCACGCTCAAGGCGCAGCAATTCGACTTCCGAGACCGCACCCGAAGCGATCAACGGCTTGGTCACGGCCAGTTCCCGGGCCGAGATTTCGTAGGCCCGGGCGGCTTGTTCGTGTTTGGCGCGCACTTCAACCAGTTCCTGCTGGCGTTGCGTCAATTGCTGCCGGGCGATCGATGTCGTCGTCGCCAGTTCGTTGCGGCGGGATTCGTAGAGACGCCGCTCCTCGTCAACGGTCTTCGGGTCCTCTTTTGCCACCTCGGGCGGAACGCCGAACGGGACGCCTTCAGTCAGCGCCCGCAGGCGCGCGGCCTTGGCGACCAGCGCCGTGTAGAGCACCCGACTCTCGCGCACGGACGACGCAAAACGAGTCTGGTCGATACGCAGCAAAATCTGCTCGGGCTGCACGATATCGCCCTCACGCACCAGTATCTCGGAAACAACACCGCCATCCAAACTCTGCAAGACCTGCAACTGGCGCGACGGGATGACCTTGCCCTCGCCGCGCGTGACTTCGTCCACCCGGCTGACCGCCGACCACATCAGGGCAATCGCAAAGGCAATGCCGATCGTCTTGAGCAATACCCTGGCGCGCAAGGGTTCCTGCTGCAGAATGGCAAAATCCGTATCGGCGGCAAAACCCTGCTCCTCACGTTCCTTCTCGGCCACCGACATGCGCTTCAGTCCGGCATCAAGGCGCGGCTGAATACGCACCCGCACCGCCTCCAGCCAGCCGATCACCCGCTTGCCGGCCGCAATCAAAAAGCGGTTCATTGCGACGCCCTCCCGATGCGGCCCGACTGCAGGGCTTCAACGACTTGCTCGCGCGGCCCGTCGGCAACGATCCGGCCATCGTCAACGACAATGATGCGGGTCGCCAGATCAATGAGGCTGGTGCGGTGGGTCACGATGACCATTGTCTTGTGCGCGGCAAAACGCTTCAAACGTTCCTTGAAGCCGTGTTCGGTCGAGAAATCCATGGCACTGGTCGGCTCGTCGAAAAACAGGACTGGCGGGTCCATCAGCACGGCGCGGGCAATCGCCACTTCCTGGCGCTGGCCGCCCGACAGGGACTCGCCGCGTTCTCCGATCAGCATATCGAAGCCCTTCGGATGCCGATTGACGAACTGGGTCAGCCCGGCCACTTCGGCCGAGGCCACGATGGCAGAATCATCGGCATAAGGCGCGCCGATGGAAATGTTCTCGCGCAACGTGCCATAAAACAGCGTGGCGTCCTGGCCGACAAAACCGACATTGCGCCGCAAGTCGGCCGGATCAAGCTGGCGCAGGTCGATGCCGTCGATGCGCACGACGCCATCGGTCGGCTGATACAGCCCGAGCATGAGCTTTTGCAAGGTCGTCTTGCCGGACCCGGTACGCCCAAGAACGACAATGTGCTCGCCCGGCGTAATGCGCAGAGAAACGTTCTGCAGCGCGGCCTCGCCCTGGCCGGGATAACTGAACGACACATTGCGGAATTCGATCTCGCCCTGAATCTCGGGCCGATGAATGAACGCGGAGGCATCGGGGCGCTCCACCGGCTGTGCCATCAGCTTGTCGAGCGTTTCAAGCGACATCCGCGCATTCTGGAACTGCATGAGCATGCCGACGGCCTGCCCCAGCGGCGCCATGGCCCGCCCGCCCAGCATGGTGATGGCGATCAGCCCACCCATTGTCAATTGGCGATCCTGAATCAGATAGACGCCGGCAATGATCAGCAACACATTGACCACCTGCGTGATGGTCATCGCGCCGTTGCTTGCGCTGGCCGAGAGCAGGCGCATCTGGGCGCTGGTGCGCGCCAGAAAAGCCGTCGTGCGCTCCCACTTGTTCTGAATGACGCCTTCCGCGCCTTGGGTCTTGATGGTTTCAAGCGCCGTCAGGCTCTCGATCAGCGAGGCATTGCGCAGCGCCGAAGCACGGTAGGTTGTTTCAACCAGCTCGTGCATCTTGTGCTGGATGATGTAGGCGTAAATCAGGCCGATAATCAGCCCGATGACCGGAATGAGCACCAGCGGCCACGATATCCAGGTGATGACGAGCAGGAAGATGATCGAAAACGGGAAGTCGATCAGCGCTGTCACCGTTGCCGAGGCGATGAAATCGCGCACGGATTCAAATGAGCGCAGATTGGACGCGAAGGAACCCACGGAAGCCGGCTTGGCTTCAAGGCGCATGCCCAGCACGCGCTCCATGATCAGCGCCGAGAGCTTGACGTCGATGCGGGCACTGGCCAGGTCGACAAAATGACTGCGCAGCAAGCGCATCATGAAATCCATGCCGAAGATCAGGAACACGCCCAGCGCCAGCATCCATAAGGTGTCGGTCGCGTTGTTGGGGACCACGCGGTCATACACATTCATCGAAAAAAGCGGCATGACCAGGGCAAAGAGGTTGATCAGCAAGGCCGCGCCAATCACATCGCGATACACCGGACTTTGCTCGAACAATGCGCCCCAGAACCAGTGACGCTGCACCACCTTGCCGACTTCGGGGGTACGCGCATCGAAAGCAAAGCGCGGACGGGAAAACAAGGCAATACCCATGTAGCGCTCAGCCAGCTCGTTGCGCGACAGCGTTATTTCGCCCTGCCCGGTTTCGGGGAACAACAGCTGCGCCGTATCGCCGGCTTCGTTCCAGTGGAGCAACACACAGGCCTGGTCGCCCTTGAGCAATAAAATGACCGGCAGCAGGATGTTGTCGATCCCCGCCAGCGCCCGGCGCACGATTTTGCTGGACAAACCGGCGCGCGTTGCCGCACGGGCAAACAGGGACGGCGTCAGGCACCCGCTCTCCAGCGGCAAACCCGCCGACAGGGCGGCACGCGTACTCGGGCGGCCGTGCAGACGGGTCAACTCAACCAGGCAGGCCAGCAAAGGATCGTGATGCAGCAAATCCTCGCGCAGCTCAGCGACAAATTCACTTGGCGCCGTGTTTGCCGGAGGGGCCGGGTTTGAGTCGTTTGAAGTCAAGAAAACACCCTTTTTGTCCAATGGGTAATTAAACACCAAATAGTCGCACGCTGCGCAGGAACAATGTCACGCAGAACATCTCAACTTACTTGGAATCCGCCGCAAAGGCGAGCGGAAGAAGTGGCCAAGCATGTGGCTACGTCGCAATAAGATAAAATCCTGTCTTTAGAAGCTTCCGAATTGCCATGAACGCACGCCTGCGCGAAATCCCGTACAACTACACCTCCTTTTCCGACCGCGAAATCGTCATTCGCCTGCTCGGCGCGGAGAACTGGGCCATCCTCGATGAACTGCGCAGCCAGCGCGTCACCGGGCGCTCGGCGCGCATGCTCTACGAAGTTCTCGGCGACATCTGGGTGGTACAGCGCAATCCTTATCTGGAAGACGACCTGCTCGCCAACCGCCAACGGCGCGTAGCGCTTATCGCCGCACTGCGCCATCGCCTGCACGAGATCGACAAACGGCGGCAAGGCAATGACCGCGTGCTCAAGCTGTACGACGCCGCGCAAACCGCAGTCAATGCCTTTGAACGCCATTTCGACGACACCATTGCCTTGCGCAGACGGGTGTTGAAAACCCTGGTCCGGCATACGCGCCGGGACAATATTGCCTTCGACGGTCTGGCCCGCGTTTCGCACGTGACCGACGCCACCGACTGGCGCGTGGAATACCCCTTTGTCGTTCTCTATCCCGACACTGAAGAGGAAATGGCGCCGCTGGTGCGCGGCTGCATCGAACTCGGCTTGACCATCATCCCGCGTGGCGGCGGCACCGGCTACACCGGCAGCGCCGTCCCCCTGACCCCGCTGTCGGTGGTAATCAACACCGAGAAACTGATCGACCTCGGCCTGGTCGAAGACATGCTTCTGCCCGGCTGCGACCACCCCTACGCCACCCTCCGCACCGGTGCGGGGGTGGTCACCGAGCGCGTGTCTGAAGCCGCCAGCGCGGCCGGGCGCGTGTTCGCGGTCGATCCGACGTCCGCCAGCGCCTCGTGCGTCGGCGGCAACATCGCCATGAACGCCGGCGGCAAGAAAGCCGTGCTGTGGGGAACCGCGCTCGACAATCTGGCGTGGTGGAAGTTGGTTGATCCGAACGGTCACTTCATGGAAGTGACGCGCATCAATCACAACTTCGGCAAGATTCACGAGCAGGACATTGCGCGCTTTGAAATCCAGCGCTTTCAGAAGGACGGCAAGACACCGTCCGGGGCGCCTGAAATCCTTGAGATTCCCGGCCGCACCTTCCGCAAGGACGGGCTGGGCAAGGACGTGACCGACAAGTTTCTTTCCGGCCTGCCGGCGATCCAGAAGGAAGGCACCGACGGTCTGATCGTCGCTGCGCGCTGGGTGCTGCACCAGATGCCGCCGCACACGCGCACCGTCTGCCTGGAATTTTTCGGTCAGGTGCGCGAAGCCGTGCCGGCCATCGTTGAAATTACCGACTATTTCAAACCGGGCGGCGCCGGGCATCAGGCCGGCGTGTTGCTGGCCGGCCTGGAACACCTCGATGAGCGCTACGTGCGCGCCATCGGCTACGCCACCAAGGCCAGGCGCAAAGGCAAAACGTCGGGCCGGCCGAAGATGGTGCTGATCGGCGACATCGTCGGCCACGACGAAAAAGCCGTGATGGCCGCCGCGTCGGAAGTCGTGCGCCTGTGCAACCTGCGTTCGGCCGAGGGTTTCATCGCCATCGATGCCGATACGCGCCGGAAGTTCTGGCTCGACCGCTCGCGCACCGCCGCCATTTCGCGCCACACCAACGCCTTCAAGCTCAACGAGGACGTGGTGATCCCCCTGCCGCGCATGGGCGACTACTGCGACGGCATCGAACGCATCAATATCGAACTGTCGATCAAGAACAAGCTGGCGCTGTGCGACAACCTGACTGAATTCCTGAATGGCACCCTGCCGCTGCATCGCGGCGATGCCAACCTGGACAACGTCGTATTGATCGGCGATCAGCGCCAGGCGGCGCTCGATGCTGTTGCTGCCGTGCGTACCCGCTGGCAGTGGTTGCTGGATCAGCTCGATCAGCCGCTGGAGCAGGCCGAAGCACAGTTCGCGACTTTCGGAATCGAATCCGGCAAGCTCTCCAACAAGGCGAGCCACCCCGCACTTTTCCACCGTCTGCAGGACTATTCGGTTCGCGTGTCGTGGAAAGCCGAACTCAAGCCGCAACTCGAAGCCATTTTTGACGGCAGCGTTTTCCGCCTGGTGCTCGAACGCATCGAGGCCATTCACAAGGAAACCCTGCGCGGTCGCGTCTTTGTCGCTCTGCACATGCACGCCGGCGACGGCAATGTGCACACCAACATTCCGGTCAACTCGGACAACTACGCGATGCTGCAAACCGCCAACGCGGCGGTGGTCCGCATCATGGCGCTGGCGCGATCGCTCGACGGCGTCATCTCCGGCGAACACGGCATCGGCATCACCAAGCTGGAATTTCTGAGCGAGGCGGAAATCCAGCCCTTCCGCGATTACAAGGCCAGGGTTGACCCCGAAGGCCGTTTCAACAAGGGCAAACTGCTCCCCGGCGGCGATCTGGCGAAGGCCTACACGCCGTCGTTCTCGCTGCTCGGCACGGAATCGCTGATCATGGAGCAATCCGAAATCGGCGACATCTCGACGATGGTCAAGGACTGCCTGCGCTGCGGCAAGTGCAAGCCGGTGTGCTCGACGCATGTGCCGCGCGCCAACCTGCTTTACTCGCCGCGCAACAAGATTCTCGCCACCTCGCTGCTGATCGAGGCGTTTCTCTACGAAGAGCAGACCCGGCGCGGCATCTCGCTGATGCACTTCGACGAATTCAACGACGTCGCCGATCACTGCACGATCTGCCACAAGTGCGTCAATCCGTGTCCGGTCGATATCGACTTCGGCGACGTTTCCATCCGCATGCGCAACTTCCTGCGCGAACAGGGCAAGAAGAAGTTCGTTCCGGCCAAGGCCGCGGCGATGGCCTTCCTGACCATGAAAGACCCGGCGACGATCCGGCTGGTACGCAAGTTCATGGTTGAATGGGGCTACGCCGGACAGCGTCTGGCGCACCAGGTCGCCAAGTTCTTCGGCCTGATCCAGCGCCAGACCCGGCAGCCGCCGGCCACGCTCGGTCAGCCGAAACTTCGTTCGCAGATCATTCACTTCATCAACAAGCCGATGCCCGGCGGGCTGCCCAAACGCACCTCGCGCGCCCTGCTCGACATTGAGGACGAAAAGGTCGTCCCGGTCATCCGCGACCCACACAAGGTCAACGCCGACGACTACACCGGTGACGCCGTTTTCTATTTCCCGGGTTGCGGGTCGGAGCGCCTTTTTTCGCAAGTCGGCCTCGCCACGCAGGCGATGCTTTACGAAATCGGCACGCAGACGGTATTGCCCCCCGGCTATCTCTGCTGCGGCTACCCGCAGATTGCCGCCGGCGAGTCCGATCAGGGCCAGAAGATCACCACCGACAACCGCGTGCTCTTCCACCGTGTCGCCAATACGCTGAACTACCTCGACATCAACACGGTCATTGTTTCCTGCGGCACCTGCATGGATCAGCTCGAAAAGTACCAGTTTGAGAAGATCTTCCCCGGTTGCCGCCTGCTCGACATCCACGAATATCTGCTGGAGAAGGGGATCAAGCTGGACGGCGTCAGCGGCACGCGCTACATGTACCACGAGCCTTGTCACGCGCCGATGAAAACGATGTCGGGAATCAAGGTCGCCAACGCGTTGATGGGGCAAACCGTCGAACTTTCCGATCGTTGTTGCGGCGAATCCGGAACGCTGGCCGTGACGCGCCCCGATGTTTCGACACAAGTCCGCTTCCGCAAACAGGAAGAAATCGAAAAAGGCGCCGGCAAACTGCGTGCCGACGGATTCGCTGGCGAGCTCAAGGTACTCACCTCGTGCCCGTCCTGCCTGCAGGGTTTGGCGCGCTATAACGACGACGGCGGAACACAGGCCGACTACCTTGTGGTCGAGATGGCCCGACACCTGCTCGGTGCGGACTGGATGGTAAATTATGTGCACAAGGCCAATAACGGCGGCATTGAGCGCGTATTGCTTTAGGTGTTGCCGGTCCGACAATCGGCCGCTGAGCTGAATAATTGCGCCGACATTTCAAGTTTGCGGTCAACTGGTGCAGAATACGCTGACATAGCAGAACAGGATGCCAGGACATGAACGCCGAGGTCACCCAGCCGCCAAACGCACCCGTCGTCCCGGATCTGCAAACCGGTCTGGAAATCCTGGCGCGCCTGCCGCTGGGCAATCCGCGGCAGGCACAAAACGAACTCAACCGCTTTTTCGATAGCCTGGTGCACACGCCACTCCGCGCCGACGATTATCTCGATCTGCTCGAAAACTCACGCGAACCCCTTTGCTTCGTCGAAGAAGAACTGGCCCGGCATTACGTCAATAAGCCGCTGCCGCTGGGTGATACGGAAGAGGAATGCTTCCAGCGGGTGATCGCCACCTGGCAGAAAGCGGCCAGCGCCTACGCGCACTGCGCCCGACTTGCTGACGCGGCTGACGACGGCGAGCCGCCATTGCACAGCGCGCTTGTCCTGCATCGCTGCATTTACTATACCGGCATGGTGATCGTCGAGCACCACCGCGCCCGGCGCGAGTTGCCGCGGGGGCTGTGGCTTGAGCTGCACGCGCATTACGCCCGTGCCGAGGACTTCGGCGTCAATACGCAGGCCGTTCCGGATGCCCTCGACCCGCTGGAGCGCAGCACGAATTGCGCGGCCGCCTATCTCAGCCTGCTGTTCTCGGAACTGGCCAGCCCTTACAGCCTGTCGATCCGCGACCAGAGCCTGGTGCGCAGCTGGGCCAACAGCTGGTCGCCGCTGGTCAGCCTGCACGCCGCCGAGCCCGGCGAGCCCTTGCCGACGTTTGTCATCGACCTGAAACAGGACGTCGGCCTGCGGGCCACGGCCGACTGCTTGCAGACCGAGCAACTGCGCCGTCTGGACACGTCTCGCCTGGCCCTGCAGATGAACCACATCCGCCAACAGCTGCGGCAAAAAGTCTCTCCGGCACAAATCGGGCTTGGGGAAGCCTGCTCGGCCGGTCAGTGCAAGCGGCTGCTCGAGCACCTCGCAATCCCGTGGTTACAAGCTCGCGCACCGCGCAAATTCCGTCGCCATGCCACTTCGGGAATTTCCAGGGTTTGTGTTGGTTTCGCTGCGATACATTTCTGCATCTCCGGCAAAGAGTTCGTGCAGCCCGAAAAGACCGAGCGATTGTTCGCCTTTCCGCAGTTGGCTGACCCGACGCAACAACTGCAGGTCGTTCAGGATCAGCTGGATTTCTCGGTTGATCAATGGGAAGTGGTCAATCACTCCGCCAGCGGTTTTCGTCTGATGCGCAGCATCGCTGGCAAGAAAATGGCCCATGGGCAGTTGCTGGCTACCTGTCCGCACAACAGCGAGCTTTTTATTCTGGCTCAGGCAACCTGGCTGATGCAGGAACGGGGAGGCGGCCTGATTGCCGGCATTGCGGCGCTGCCGGGTATTCCGCAGGCCGTTCTGGCTCGTCCGGTCATCCGTGGCGGGGCGCCCAGCGAAATTTACAGTCGCGCCTTCATGTTGCCGGCCGTGCCGGTGATCGGTGCCGAACAATCGCTGGTGATTCCTCAAGGCTGGTATCGGCAGGGGCGCATCGTCGAGATCTATACCGATGCCGCATGGTGCGTCGAGCTGAGTCAGGTGCTTGACGATGGCCCGGATTTCGAGCGAGTGAGTTTTGTTACCGCTTAGGGCTCGACCCGGAGGGGACGATTTTCCCGTCCATTTCCATCGTACGCAAGCGATCCTTTGCGTGAAATAGTTCCTTGAGACCCGATCTACACACTCTTACCTTAGCCGTGGATGGGTTCCCCGGCGTCCTGCGGAATCGATTTTTCAATGAAGGAGCCAAGCATGGCCAAGTCGTCTGAAGCCCCCGCAAGCTGCGAACTATGTGCCTCGTCCGGCGGTGAGCTGCTCTGGGAAAACGCACTCTGTCGCGTCGTGAGCATTGCCGACCCGGATTACCCGGGTTTTTGCCGCGTCATCCTGAATCGCCACGAGCGCGAAATGAGCGATCTGGCCGAGGATGATCAGCACGCGATGATGCGCGTTGTTTTTGCCGTCGAGGCCACCCTGCGCCGACTGCTCAACCCGGACAAAATCAACCTCGCCAGCCTCGGCAACATGACTCCGCACGTTCATTGGCATGTCATCCCGCGCTGGCGTGAAGATCGCTGTTTTCCGAATCCGATCTGGGGTCTGCCACAGAGGACTGAGGTCTCCTTGCCTGCGACCATCGATGTCCCCCGACTTCAGACGGCGTTGACCGCGGTGCTCGGGGAAACTTTGTTCGCATCACGCAGACCCCTGCCATGACTGCCGCGCTCCCCATTACCTTTGCGATTCGCGACCTGCAAACGGGCTGCGACATCATCTCCCGTTTGTCATTGGCCGACCCGGAGCAGGCCGAAATCGATCTCAGCCGCTTTCTCGATAGCCTCCTGGCGGCGCCGCCCGACGGAGAAACCTACTTCCGGCTGCTTGAACAGGCCCGTCTCCCGATCGCCTTTGTCGCCGAAGAACTGGCCAAGCGTTATCTGAACAAAGCCCTGCCGCTCGCAGAAATCGAAGAGCAACTCTTCCGGCGGATTGTTGCGCTCTGGCTGAAAACAGCAAAAGCCTACGCGCATTGCGCCGAGAAGGATTCGCCCGACGGCGATGCCACCCATGCCAAACGGGTGGCCATGATCCTGCACCGCTGCATCCACCACACCGGCATGGCCATTGTCGAACACCAGCGCGCGCGCCGCGAATTACCCTGGGGTTTGTGGCTGGACCTGCATGGCTATTACAGCAGTGCCGAAGAGTGGGGCATCGCCATGCTCAGCATTCCCGACGCGCTTGAGTCTCTGGGGCGCAGCACGCACTGCGCGGCGGCCTACATCAGCGTCCTGCTGTGCGATATGGCCGGCAGCTACAGCCTCTCGGTTCGCGAACAGGCACTGGTTCGACGCTGGGCCATCTACTGGTCGCCCCTGGTCAGCCTGAGCACGGTCGAACCCGGAGAGGCGCTGCCCCAGTTCGTCGTTGATCTGATGCAGGACGTTGCCCTGCGCCCGGTCGCCGAGTGCCTGCAAACCGAGCATCTGCGGCGCCTGGACACCTCCCGCCTGGCCATGCAGGTGAGCCAGGTCAGGCAACAGCTCCGGCAAAAAATACCGCCGGCGCAACTTGCCCTGGGCGGCGAATACACGGCCGGCCAATGCAACCGTCTGCTTGAACTGCTTTCCCGCCCGTGGTCGCAAGCGCGCGCACCGAGAAAATTCCGGCGCCATGCCACCTCCGGAATCACCCGGCTGTGTACCGGGTTTGACCCGATGCACTATTTCATCTCCGGCAGGGAGTTCGAGCAACCGGAGAATGTGCGCGCCTACTCCCGGCGTGAGTTCGAGACCCTGTTTGCCTTCCGGCATCAGGAAGACCCCTTGCAGCAACTACAGTTTCGGCAGGAACAACTTGCCTATGGCGTCGACACCTGGGAAGTCGTCAACCAGTCCGCCAACGGTTTTCGTCTCGTGCGCAGTACCTCGGGCAAGAAAATGGAACACGGCCAACTCCTTGCGCTGTGCCCGCACGACGGCGACCGTTTTCTGTTGGCAAAATCCACATGGCTCATGCAGGAGAAAGGCGGCGGGCTGATTGCCGGGATCGAGACACTGCCCGGGGTGCCGGTCGCCACCGCCGCGCGGCTGCTCGAAACAAGCGGCGAAGGGAGCGGGAGCGGCAAATACCATCGCGCCTTCCTGCTGCCGACGATCCCGGCGGTGAGCGCCGAACCGTCGCTGGTACTGCCTCTGGGCTGGTTCCGATGCGGACGGGTCATCGAGCTGTTTACGGACGGCGCCTGGCAGATCAAATTACTGCAGGTGCTCGATGATGGGCCGGATTTTGAACGGGTCAGTTTCGTGACGTGTTGATCCGCACGATCGGGAGGGGCTGCCGGGCTTGGTCAGACCCGCTCCGCCTTGCAGCTGCTTTCCCCGCCCTGGCCGGGCGCCCACAAAGTCGCCGCTCCGACTTTGCGTTATCATAGTGTGCTCGATTACACACGAAGGTAGCCATGGCCGGCCTGAGCCCCGATACTCCGATTCCGACGGAAATCAAACTGCACCAGAAATCCCGCATCCTCGAACTGGCGTTCGAGAACGGCGATCATTTTGAGTTGACGTACGAGTTCCTGCGCGTTTTTACCCCGTCCGCAGAAGCCCGCGGCCACGGCGTGGGTCAGGAGACCTTGCAGATCGGCAAGCGTGATGTGGATATTCTCCGTATCGAGCCGGTCGGCAACTATGCGATCAAGCCCGTTTTTTCTGACGGGCACGACACCGGCCTTTATTCATGGGATGTTCTGCACACGCTTTGCGTCCATCGCGACGAGTTGTGGCAAGCCTATCTCGACAAGCTGGAAGCGGAAGGCGCCTGCCGCGACCCGGCCGAGAATCCACCGCCTCCAGCCAAGCCGGCGCCCTCCTGCGGCGTCAAGCGTTGAATTTTTGCCGATTGATCCCATATAGCCCTGCATGATGGACAACCAGACCAAAACCCATTTCGGCTTCGAGCAAGTGGCCGAGGCTGAAAAAGCCCGGCGCGTCGCCGACGTTTTCGATTCCGTGGCACAGAAATACGACCTGATGAATGACGTCATGTCGGGTGGAATGCACCGGCTGTGGAAGTCGTTCACGATTGCCCGGAGCGGCGTTCGCGAAGGCTCCCGCGTTCTTGATGTGGCCGGCGGCACCGGCGACCTCGCGCTGGCTTTTTCGCGCAAGGTTGGGAAAAGCGGCGAGGTGTGGCTGACCGACATCAACAACGCCATGCTCACCAATGGCCGTGATCGCCTGTGCAACAAAGGATTCCTGATCCCGGTCGCGCAGTGTGATGGTGAAAAACTGCCTTTCCCGGATGACTATTTTGATTGTGTGACCGTGGCTTTCGGGCTACGCAACATGACCCACAAAGACGCCGCACTGATCGAGATGCGTCGGGTGCTGCGTCCTGGCGGGCGCTTGCTGGTACTGGAGTTTTCACAGGTCTGGAAACCGCTGGCACCGGTCTACGACTTCTATTCGTTTAAGGTCATTCCGCGCATCGGAGAGTTCATCACCAAGGACGAGGCGAGTTATCGTTACCTGGCCGAGTCCATTCGCGTCCACCCGGATCAGGAAACATTGAAAGGAATGATGGAACAGGCCGGTCTTGAAAAAGTTGAATACTTCAACCTGACGCTCGGCGTAGTTGCCTTGCACCGTGGTTTCAAATTCTGATGGAGCAGTACATGAAAAATTTATTGATGGCGTGTTTTATGGCTATTCTGGCCCTCGGCATGAGCGTGGGCAACGCTGAAGCGGCGCGCCTGGGCGGCTCGAAATCGTTCGGCATGCAACGGCAATCGGTAGCGCCGAGGCCCGCTGCGCCGGCTCAGCAAGCTGCGCCGGCAGCACCAGCAGGGTCACCTGCTGCAGCCGGTGCGGCGCCCAAGCGTAACTGGATGGGGCCGCTTGCCGGTCTCGCCGCCGGTCTTGGCATTGCCGCGCTGCTTTCGCATTTCGGCATGGGCGCGGGCATGGCCAATTTCCTGATGATTGCCCTGCTGGCGATGGCCGCAGTTTTCGTCATCAAGTGGTTGCTTGGCCGCAAGACGCCCGCAGTACAGGCGGCTAAATACCCCACTGAACCGATGCAGTACGCCGGTGCCGGCAGTTCGGCCATGGCCCCCCCGCCACAAGCTGCACCGCAGTTTGGCACGGCGGCCCCCAGTGCCGCCCCGTCCGCTCGGAATGTTCCCGATGGCTTTGACACGGAGGGTTTCCTGCGCATTGCGAAGCTCAACTTCGTTCGCCTGCAAGCCGCCAATGACGCCAAAAACCTTGACGACATTCGCGAATTCGTTGCTCCGGAGATGTTCGCCGAAATCAAGTTGCAAATGGACGAGCGCGGTAGTGCTCCCCAACAAACCGACGTCGTGACCCTGAATGCGGAACTCATCGAAGTCGTTACCGAGTCCGACCGCCATATTGCCAGCGTGCACTTCAGCGGCATGATCCGCGAGGTGGTAGGCGCCGCTGCAGCCCCCTTCGATGAAGTGTGGAACCTCAGCAAGCCGGCCGCGGGCAGCAAAGGCTGGGTTATCGCCGGAATCCAGCAACTGGGTTGATTTTTGATGCTGGTCGACGCCGCCCTCGGAGTATTAAATCATCTTCTGGCCGAAGAGGATTGGGCGCGCGACCACCTCAAAGCGTTTGCCGGGCAGTCAGCGCGCCTTGAACTCGGCGTGCTCAGCCTGCCACTTGAAATCACTTCTGCCGGGCTGTTCAGGGCCAGCGCCAAGAGCGCTGCCGCAGATGTAACCATAAAGTTGCCGGCCGATGCACCGCTACGTGCGCTGACTGATCGTCCCTCCCTCTTTAGCGCAGCGCACATCAGCGGCTCAGCCGAACTGGCAGAGACCCTCGGGTTTGTTTTCCGGAATTTGCGCTGGGATGCAGAGAGTGATCTTTCTCAGCTGGTTGGCGACGTTGCCGCACGTCGTCTGGTTGAAGGCGGCAAGCACTTGGCTCGGTGGCATCAACAGCAGGCCTGGAATCTGGCGCTGAATCTGGCCGAGTATTTCACCGAGGAAAGCCCGGCCATTGCCCGCCACCAAGACGTTTCCGCCTTCTGCGCGGAAGCCGGCAGCCTGCAAGAGGAACTGGCCCGACTCGAAAAACGGGTGGCCGCCCTCGAAAGCTGACTTCAGCCTTCACACTTCCGAGCGGTAAAATCGCGCCCCATGAAAACGATGAAACGATGTGCTCTGGTTCTCTTGCTTACCGCGCTGAGCGGCAGCGCGCTGGCCGAATGGGTCGAGATTGAGAAGTTCGACGACGGCATGCGTGTGTTTGTCGACCGGGCGACGGCCGGCAGAAACGGCGATACGGCACAGGTTCTGCACCTCGTGCACTGGGGCGAGCCGCAGGAGGTGGAGCCGGGGCAACCGAAGTACCTGTCGACCATCGTGCGGACGGCCTACGACTGTGTCGGCAAACGGGAAAAGTATCAGGCTTCGACGTCCTATGCCGGGCCGATGGGCAACGGGGCCAAAGTTAGCTCCGATGAAGATGAAGTGGAAAACTGGTATTCGATCTCGGAATCTTCGCTGGAAGACAAACTCTGGAAAATTGCCTGCGGAACAAAATAGTCCGGAGAACAAAAAAGGCCATCCGAAGATGGCCTTTTTGCCGAGCTTGAATCAGACGGATCAACCGATCTTGAAGGCCAGCGAATCGGACGCCGAGTTCAGCGCAACGCTGATTGGTTGCTGATAGGCGGCCGGGCCCCACAACTGACGCGGGCCGGGCGAAGCGAACAGGTCGTCGGCCGACCATTCGGCACGACGAGCGACGAAATACGTCATCGCCGCGGAATCCATCTTGACCAGCGCCTTTTCGATCACGAACTCATCCTGGCCATGGCGACGCTCGATGTTGAGCAG
>JANNNT010000639.1:0-3352 GCA_031398685.1 Rhodocyclaceae bacterium
AGCGCATGACGATCGCCCGGGCGATGGAGGTCACCTTCTGCAGGTCGTCCGCGGCGCCGGTGGACACTTCGCCGAACACGATATGCTCCGCGGCGCGTCCGCCTAGCAGCACCTGCATCTTGTTTTCCAGCTCCTTGCGCGTCATGAGGAAGAGCGGTCTTCGGTGGGCCGCTGGATGGTGTAGCCCAGGGCGCCGATGCCGCGCGGTATGATGGAAATCTTGTGCACAGGGTCGGCGCCGGGTAGCGACAGCGCCACCAGCGCGTGGCCCAACTCGTGGTATGCGACCACCCGCCGCTCGTGCGGATTGAGCAGGCGGTTCTTCTACTCTAGGCCGGCGACGATGCGCTCCACCGCGACCGTGAAGTCGTCCAGCATCACCGCGCCTTGCCCTCGCGCCGCGTCGCGGCCAGCGCCGCTTCGTTGCACAGGTTGGCAAGGTCGGCGCCCGAAAACCCCGGCGCGCAGCAGCGCTGGGTCAAGCACCTCGGGCCGGTTCGTGGCGGCGAGCAGCACCAGGCCTGCACTGGGGTCGAATCCGTGCATCTCGGTCAGCAGTTGGTTCAGCGTCTGCTCCTTCTCGTCGTGGCCACCCATGCCGAAGGCCCCGCGCGCCCGGCCAAGGGCGTCCAGTTCGTCGATGAAAATGATGGCCGGCGCTCTTTGCCTCGCCTGTTCGAACAGGTCTCGCACGCGCGCCGCGACGACGCCGACGAACATTTCGACGAATTCCGAGCCGGAGATAGAGAAGAACGGCACGCCCGCCTCGCCGGCCACCGCGCGCGCGAGCATCGTTTTCCCGGTCCAAGGCGGGCCGACCAGTTGCACACCCTTGGGCATGCGCCCGCCGAGACGGCCATAGTCCTTCGAGTTCTTGAGGAAGCCGACCACCTCCTGGAGTTCGTGCTTGGCTTCATCGACACCGGCCACGTCGTCGAAGCTCAGCTTGGTGTCAGTCTCGACGTAAATCTTGGCTTTGCTCTTGCCGATGGAGAGGAAGCCGCCGCCCATCCCTTGCTTCTCGGCGAACTTGCGCATGGCGAACATCCAGATGCCAACGAATACAAGCGCCGGAATGACCCACGACAGGAGGTCGCGCAGAAAGGTGCTCTCCACGACGCCTTTGAACTTCACAGCATATTGGGCAAGATCCTCGGCAAGGCTCGGATCAACGCGTGTGGTGACGAACTTCTGCCGGCCGTCCGGCAACGCTTCTTTCAACGTGCCGTTGATGTAATGGTCCGTGATCGAAATCTCTTCTACCTGGCCCTCCTTGAGCAGGGTCCGGAACTGGCTGTAGGGAAAGGGCTCCACCGTGCGCCATTGCACGTACAGGTTGTGCAGCCAAAGCAAGGCGATGACCGCCGAAACGAAGTACCAGATGCTGAATTGGGTGGGTTTTTCCATGGGTGCCTCCGGGATGCGACGGTTACAGGCTTACAAGACTTGCGCGGTTGATAGAGTGCGCCGGACTGGGATACGAACGCGGTATTGCCAAACTGCGCTGGAGAATTGCCCACGTAGCGCCGCAGCGGGGAACGCGGAAATTGCAGCGCTTCTCGTTCTGCGCGCGAAACCGCGAGTGCGAGCGTCTGCTAAAGATACCTCTGCCCCAGCCACTAGGCGACGAAGGCCGAGCAAGGAATGGTGAGGACCCATGCCCGCACGATGTTGCCGGTCACGCCCCAGCGCACGGCGGAGAGCTTTTGCACCGACCCGACGCCCACGATCGAACCAGTAATGATGTGGGTGGTCGACACTGGAATGCCGAGCTCGGTGGCAAGAAACAGCATCACCGCACCGCTTGTTTCAGCACAAAACCCGCCAACCGGTTTCAGCCTGGTAATTCTCATGCCCATGGTCTTGACGATGCGCCAGCCACCGAACAGCGTACCAAGCGCGATCGCTGCGTGGCACGTGATCACCACCCAGAACGGCAGGTCGTCTTGCGGCGCCATGACGCCGGCGGTGAGCAGCAACATCCAGATGATGCCCATCGTCTTCTGGGCATCGTTATCGCCGTGCCCGAGGCTGTAGAGCGCTGCCGAGACCCACTGCAGTCTACGAAACCGGAGGTCGGCGCGACGGGGTGTCGTCCACACGCAGATCCAGGCATGCGAGGAGCTGGATGGGATGCCGTAGTACCAGGTAATCACATTTCAGGTGATCGCGCCCATGAGTGCGCCGAAGATCACGTGATGGTCGATGATCTTCGGATCGACAATGCCCTTGCCGATGGTGGCAGCGTCCGCGAGGCCGAAGACCAGGAAAGCAATGCACCAAGGTCACGGGGACGCCGGTAAGGTGAATCACATTGGTCGCCACCTACCGCAACACGCGATTGCGAACCGACCCCCATTCCCCGCGTGCCCATGCCGATCTCGTCACAACCGATAGCGCAGCAGACAGCCGACGCCACCCAGGGTCATCAGTGGGTCACAGTTGTCCACCACTTCGACCGGGCAGTCCTGCTGTCCGGCCAGCCTCACAAGATCTTCCGTGGCGTCGATCGGCCGCACCGCCGCCATGCCGCACTCGGGGCAGACGGCCGGCGCGTCCCGCTCGATGCGGATCGCCCCGCACTCGGCACAACTCCAACCCCACTCGTGCAGGTGATCCCGGGCCAACAGTAGCGTGTCCACCCGCCGCTGGCGTAGCGCGTCCAAGCAGGCTGTCGGGCCCGCCACCGCCAGCCCCTGTGTGCGAATGCCCTGTACGAAGCGCGCCGCGACCGCCTGCGATTCCTGTTCCTCCCATTCGACGAACGCCGACAGTGTGGCGGCCACGACGTCCTCCTGGGTGTCGCGGCCTGCCACTGGGATGGTGTCCACCAATTTGGACGCGACGGATTTGGGCAGTGCGCGCCGTAACTCTCCAGTTAGGCGCGGGTCGCCCGCCAAGATCAGGTGAGTATGCCCGCCCGCCGCCATGAGCCGCCCGAGCAACTCGATCTGCTCGTTGAGAAAGCGTGAGGTGCGTTCGCGGCGGTGGCTTTCGTAGTGTTCCTTGGTCCACTCCCGGCCCACGCGCTGGCGCAACTCGGGCTGCTCGGTCCAGGCCCGAACGGTGACAGCGCCCAGGTTAACCTCTAGGATTCGTACCATTGCTTGGTTTGCCAGCAACACGACGTAACGCTGATAGGTATCCTTGAGCGCCATGAGTTGAAAGAGGTTGGGCGTAGAGCAGACCGCAATCCAGTTTGGCACCGGCGCAGCGAACTGCATTGGCAGAAAGAAGGCCCCGGCGCGAAACTGGCGGCTGAACAAAGCGATCCCCTTCGCGCCAGGGTGTAGCTTTTCGGCCAGGTAAGCCTCGATCTTGTGTATCGCGGCGTTGAAGTCGGCGCGCGCCG
>JANNNT010000459.1:0-1588 GCA_031398685.1 Rhodocyclaceae bacterium
CCGAAGTGTGGTCTGACAAAACCTTCCCCACTCGGCCTGCCAGCCCTGCACCTGGCCCAGCCACGGCGCGTAAGCTGCAGCGCTGATATCGGCGCGGGTTTCGAGTGCGGTGAGCAGTTGCCGCACAAACACCTGCACGTCGGCAATGATGCCCACGGTGGGCACATAGTTGCGGCCCAGCTCCTGCGGGTCGATGTCGACATGCACCAGCCGGGTCTTGGGGAAGTTCCATGAATAACCGTCGTGCCAGCTCGAGGAACTGCGGTCGTCGAAGCGCGTTCCCAGAGTGATCACGAGGTCGGCGCGGCGCCCGGCTTCGTTGGCGGGATAGGCGCCATTGCGACCGATAAAACCGAGCGCCAAGGGGTGATCGCCAGCGATGCAGCCCATGCCGTTGGGCGAGGTGATCACGGGAATGCCCAGCCGCTGCGCGAACTCGGTGATTTCCGCGCCCGCTTCGGACAGGGTAGCGCCGTGGCCGATGAACAGCACCGGCTTGCTCGCGGCGGCCAGCAGATCCAGCGTGGCCGCGAGGTCGGCATCGCTGGCGCCCGGACGGTGCGCGCAGTGCAGAGTCGAGGCCGGCGGCAGTTCGACGTCGGCTTCTTCCTGGTAGACGTTGTAGGGAATGTCCAGATTCACCGGCCCGGGACGGCCTGTGACCATGGTGTCCATCGCCTGGCGCAAGGCCAGCGGCAACATGTCGACCCTGGTCGGCTGGAACGCGCGCTTGACCACCGGGCGCAGCACCTGCGCAAAGTCAGCCTGGTTATGCGCGTAGAGTTCCTGGAACGGGCCGCGGTTGTGCTGCGATGTCGGCACGTTGGAAGTGATGGCCATGAATGCCGAGGAGTCCGACAGCGCCGTCGCCAGCGACATCACCATGTTGGCCGAGCCCGGGCCGGTGGATGTCAGCGTGGCAACCGGCTTGTGCTTGACGCGGAAATAGGCGTCGGCCATGTGGCCAGCGCACTGCTCATGACGCGGCGAGATCAGCTGGATCTTGTCGCGCACATCGTAGAGGGCGTCGAGGATACCAACGTTGCCGTGGCCGCAAATGCCGAACACATAGGGCATTTTTTCCTGGACCAGGTAGTTGGCGATGAGTTCGCCACCTTTCATTTTTGCCATTGTCAGATTTCCGTTTTCTTGCGTTGATTCAACAGGTCGTGAACGTCACGATGCGCTCTTCCGTCATTTCGTGAACCGCGTAGTGTGGCCCTTCACGGCCGAAGCCGCTGTCTTTGGAGCCGCCGTAAGGCATCAGGTCCACGCGAGAACTCGATGTTTCATTGATATGCACGCCGCCGACTTCCAGCCGTTGCGCTGCCGCAAAGGCGTCGCCGAGCCGGTTGGTGAAGATGCCGCTGGCCAGTCCGAAGGGCGTGGCGTTGACGCGTGCAATCGCCTGATCCAGCGTGCTGAACGGCGCGATGCAAACAACCGGCCCAAAAATCTCGTTGCAGCCGACCTTCATCGAGTCGCTGACGTTGGCCAGCAGTGTAGGAGGAACCACCGCGCCTTCACGCGCCCCCCCGGCCAGGCAGCTTGCGCCGCTGGCAACCGCTTCCTGAATCCAGGCTTCGAT
>JANNNT010000686.1:0-4445 GCA_031398685.1 Rhodocyclaceae bacterium
CGTCTTTCTTCTTCTTGATCTCGACTCCGTCCGGGTTGTTCGAGCCGACTTCGTGCAGCGCCAGGATGTGGGCAGCGATGAGTCCGAGGAGAACGAGCGGCACGGCGATGACGTGGAAGGAGAAGAAGCGGTTCAGCGTCGCATCGCCGATCACGAAGTCGCCACGAATCCAGAGCGAAAGCGGCTCACCGATCAGCGGTATGGCTGAGAAGAGGTTCACGATCACCTGCGCCCCCCAGTACGACATCTGCCCCCAGGGCAAGAGATAACCCATGAAAGCCTCAGCCATCAGGCAGAGGAAGACCATGGCGCCAAAGACCCAGATCAACTCACGTGGCTTGCGGTAAGAACCATAAAGCATGCCGCGGAACATGTGCAGATAAACGACGACGAAAAAGGCCGAGGCGCCGGTTGAATGCATGTAGCGAATCAGCCAGCCCCATTGCACGTCGCGCATGATGTATTCGACACTGGCGAAGGCCACCGGAACGCCGCTGGCATTGAGCGAAGCATCCGGCTTGTAGAACATCACCAGAAATATTCCGGTAACGATCTGAATCACCAGCACCACCATGGCCAGCGAGCCGAAAAAGTACCAGAAATTGAAGTTCTTCGGCGCGTAATATTCTGACAGATGTCCACGCCACATCGATGTTGCCGGAAAGCGGGCGTCGAACCATTCGAGCAGATTGCCCTGCAGCGAACCGTCGGATTTGTACTTTTCGTAGTTGGTATTTGAAGCCATCGCTTACGCCCCCTTCTTGTCTTCGCCGATCAGGATGCGCGTATCGGTGAGATACGTGTGCGGCGGCACTTCAAGGTTGGTCGGCGCCGGCTTGCTTTTGTACACACGGCCTGCAAAGTCGAAGGTTGAGCCGTGGCAAGGGCACAGAAAACCTCCCGGCCAGTCAGCCGCCATGCCTTCTTCGGCGCCCTTCTTGAACTTGGACGACGGCGAGCAACCGAGATGCGTGCAGATACCGACGGTGACCAGCAGATTCGGCTTGATCGAGCGTGTTGGATTCTGGCAATACGCGGGTTGCTGCGGCTGTTCAGACTTGGGATCGGCCACGGCGTCCTCAAGTTTGGGCAGGGTGTCCAGCATGTCCTGATTGCGATTGAGAATCCACACCGGCTTGCCACGCCATTCGACCGTCATCAGTTGCCCGGGCGCGAGATTACCGACATCCACCTCAACTGGCGCACCTGCAGCTTTGGCTCGTTCGGAGGGCAACATACTGGAAAGGAAAGGCACCATCGCCGTGATAGCTCCAGCTCCACCGACCGCCGCTGTTGCGACGATCAGTCGGCGTCTGCCGCAATCCACTTTACCTTCTGCACTCATCGCGCCGATCCCCAGAACGAAATAACCGATGTTGGAAACATAAGCGGCGGATTATACGTGAAATACGCTCCGGATTAAAGCAGGCTGGGATGCCAAACACCTATTAATCAAGGGGTTTTCGTTCACGAACCGCCTGAGCCAGCGTTCCCGGATCAACGTATTCAAGCTCACCGCCAACCGGTACGCCGCGCGCGATGCGCGAAATGCGAACATCCCGGCTTCTCAGCATTTCCGTCAGGTAATGTGCCGTAACTTCACCTTCATTGGTGAAATTGGTCGCCAAAATGACTTCCTGCACCACACCATCACAGGCGCGCGCCAGCAGTTGATCAAGTTGCAATTCACGCGGGCCGATACCATCGAGTGGCGAAACTCGCCCCATCAGGACGTAGTACAGCCCCGAATACGCATGGGTCTGCTCCATCATGTTCATGTCAACCGGCGTTTCAACAACACACAGCACGCTGGCGTCACGCTTGTTTGACAGACAGCGTTCACAAATATCGGCTTCGGTAAACGTGTTGCAACGCTGGCAGTGCTTGAGTGCGCCGAGCGCAAACTGCAAGGCGTCGGCCAGATGCTGTGCCCCCGACCGATCACGCTGCATGAGGTAATAGGCCATACGCTGCGCCGATTTCGGGCCGATCCCTGGCAAGCAGCGTAGCGCCTCGATCAGGGACTCGAGGCTGGACGGCGTCGACATCAGAACGGCAGCTTCATTCCAGGCGGCAAATTGAGACCGGCCGTAAAACCGGACATGCGTTCCTGGGAGACCTGCTCACCCCGTCGCATCGCGTCATTGACGGCGGCGGCGACCAGATCTTCAAGCATTTCCTTGTCATCCATCACGGACGCATCGATCGTCACGCGGCGAACGTCGTGCGAGCAGGTCATCAGAACCTTGACCATACCGGCACCGGATTGCCCCTCGACTTCAACCTGCGCAAGCTGCTCCTGCGCCTTTTTCATGTTTTCCTGCATTTGCTGAGCCTGTTTCATCAGGCCGGCGATTCCGCCTTTCATCATCGTAGTGTCCTCAACTTGAATTAAACGGGTTTAATGGAAGATTCAATCAGTGTTGCGTCAAACAGATCGATGACTTCGCGCACGAAGTCATCCTGCTCGATAGCCGCCACGGCACGATTCTGCTTCTCATGACGGTTACGTTGTGCCACGGCAGCGGGGGTATCGCCGACCACGTCCTCCAGATCGATTGCCAACTGCAATGGGCGACCAAAATAATCGGTAAGTGCCTGCTGAAGCTTGTCCTGCGCGGGCTTCATCTGCAAGTGTCGATGCGTTGGCGAGAGACACAGGACAACTTGCGTCGCCTCGATGCGGCGCAGTTCGCAATGTTGCCCAAGTTCGCGCGCCATGCCGCCGAGTTTGAGTGCGCCCAGAATGGCGTGCCAGTCATCGCCCTCCGCAGGCGCTGCTTCATCAGGTACTGCGGTCGCCAACGCGACAGGTGGCTCCGGGGAAAGATGAGCGACTGATAGCTCGGGAGCAGTCACCGGCACGCGGGCCGGCGGAACGTCCTTTTGCTTTTGCTGAATCGTTGGAACCCTCGCCGGGCGCTCCGTCGCGCTTGTCTTTGCGGCTGAGGTGTGTGTGCTTGACCTGGGCGCATCACCCGCCTGTCCCGGACGGAAAACGTGCAGACGCAGCAGTGTCATGACAAAGCCAGCTTGCTCGTCGGGTGCCAGGGACAACTCTTTCCGGCCATGAACGGCGATCTGATAGCCGAGTTGCACGAATTCCGGATCGAGCTGCGCAGCCAGCGCCAGAATGCGCGCCCGCTCAGGCAGATCGTCAGCCACCGCCTGCGGTGCCAGTTGTGCCACTTGCAGACGGGTAAACAGACTGGCCAACTCCTGCAGTGCCTCATCGAACGAGAGGCTGCGCGTCGCCATATCGTCGGCCACCTTTAACATGCCTGCGGCGTCACCCACCAGCAGGGCATCCAGGATCGAAAACAGGTAATCCAGATCGACCGTGCCGAGCATGTCGCGCACTTGGGCTTCTTCGACCTTGCCCGCGCCGTGGGCAATCGCCTGATCGAGCAGCGAAAGCGCGTCGCGCATGCTGCCTGCAGCTGAACGCGAGAGCAGATTCAGGGCACCGGGTTCGGCGCTGACCGCCTCGACTTCAAGAATGTGCTTGAGATGGCCGGCAATCAGCGGCGGTGTCATCTGCTTGAGATTGAACTGCAAACAGCGTGACAGGACCGTCACCGGAATTTTCTGCGGATCGGTCGTCGCCAGAATGAACTTGACGTGCTCCGGCGGCTCTTCCAAGGTCTTCAGCATGGCGTTGAAGGCGGAATTCGAGAGCATGTGAACTTCGTCGATGACATAGACCTTGAAGCGGCCACGTGTCGGTGCGTACACGGCATTTTCGAGCAACTGCCGCATTTCATCGACCTTGGTGTTGGTCGCTGCGTCGACTTCAAGCAGATCGACAAAGCGGCCCGAATCGATTTCGGTACACGCCGAACAGACGCCACACGGCTTCGCTGTAATGCCGGTCTCGCAATTGAACGATTTGGCCAGAATTCTCGCCAGCGTAGTCTTGCCGACACCGCGCGTCCCGGTAAACAGGTAGGCATGGTGCAAACGCTGATCGGTCAAGGCATGAGTCAAGGCCCGCACAACGTGCTCCTGCCCGACCAGGCTCTCGAACGTTTTCGGGCGCCACTTGCGGGCGAGTACTTGATAAGTCATAGCCGGATTTTACTCTGGATTATCGATCAAGACAGCGCTATGCGAACGCGTCGGACCAGGCACGTCGATACGCCGCCAAACGGCGGTCTACAAAGCAATGCCGCGAGGAGCCGCATAAACAGTGGCTTTCACGGCATCGCTTTGAAACGGCCTGCAGGATGTCTAGTCCGGACTATTTAGCCTTCGGAACGACTCGCACGACGACGCTCGTGTTCGATGAGGTGGCGTTTGCGCATACGGATGCTCTTCGGCGTGATTTCGACCAGCTCGTCATCGTCGATGAACTCGACGGCACTCTCCAGCGTCACATCGACCGGCGGCACCAGACGCACGGCCTCGTCGGTCCCTGAGGAACGAACGTTGGTCAGTTGCTTGCC
>JANNNT010000461.1:0-4472 GCA_031398685.1 Rhodocyclaceae bacterium
CGCACGCGCAGTCAAACAGGGTGCGGCTTCCTGTTGCGGGAGCAGCAGCAAGACGTACGCGGACCGAATCACCTCGAACATCTACGGCAACGAGACGGCCGGCCTGCCGCAGGAGGCCGTGCTGGCCTGTTCCAGCCGAAACCCGCGCCAGCCGAGAAGCAGCAGGCCGCAAAAACGCAACCCCGCCGGCAGAAACCACAGGCTGGTGACTCCCAGGCTGTCAAGCAGCCGGGCGGAGTACCAGGTGCTTATCCACAGCACGATGTAGATTCCGGCAAATAGCAGGAAGCGTCGCCGCTGGACGGGTTGCAAACGAGAGTTGGGAGAGTAGTTCATGAGGCCAGTTCAACGGGGTGCGATCTATCCAACGGCAATGGGATGGAAATTTCATTCGCACCACCCAAAGTATCGTTGGCTTCTATACCGCGGTCAATGTCATTTCATTTTCTGAAGGTTCCGGGAAAATCCAGCTTGCGCTTTCTGTTCCTCCGGGCGTCTGCACATGCCTCACCACTGACTAAATACAAGTCATCACGCGCCATGGCGGTGGGGCTGCAACACACGGCATCTTTTGGGCAAACACATGGTCTCAACAACACTACGGATCGAACCCTTGGCCAGGAGAGTGCTCACATGGGAAAAAACCGGATGGAGGCGTTCAGCGATGGCGTACTTGCCATAATCATTACCATCATGGTGCTGGAGCTCAAGGTGCCGCATGACGCCGATCTAACCGCACTGTCTCCGTTGCTGCCCGTATTTCTGAGCTACGTGCTCAGCTTCGTATATATCGGCATTTACTGGAACAATCACCACCATCTGCTGCACATCGTCGGAAAGGTCTCTGGCGGCATCCTTTGGGCCAATCTGCACCTGCTTTTCTGGCTGTCGCTGTTCCCCTTCGCCACCGGCTGGATGGGGGAGAATCATTTCGCCTCGGTTCCGACCGCCATGTACGGCGTTGTGTTGCTCATGGCCGCCATTGCCTACTGGGTTCTGCAGCGGGCAATCATCGCCAGCCAGGGCAGGGCTTCACTGCTCGCGCGAGCACTCGGCAAGGACTATAAAGGCAAGTCTTCATCGGTCATCTATGCGCTGGCCATACCCGCGGCCTTCGTGTCGCCGTGGATCGCTGATTTTCTCTATGTCATTGTCGCGTTGATGTGGCTCGTTCCGGACAATCGGATAGAGAAGGCACTGACCACTCAAGGAACGCCTGCGGAATAGCTTCTCCATCGTTCTTTCCCCTGGGTGTGTCGACGCTTTGTGCCAAGGATTCGGACAAGGGCTGTGAATCGTTCCTGGCGTCGAAGGGTTGCGCGGCGTTGCGCTGCCAGCTCCCATGCCCAATGAGAATTGGCATTGACTGTCGACCAGCAGCCAAGGATACTTTGCAACGTACGCTTGAATTGCACGCCTTAATCACCTCCAAAACAATTCCGACATGAATCCATTCCAACATTACCTTGGTCATCCTGAAACCTTATGCGCATAGCACTCGCGGGCGAAGCCCTGATTGATTTTACCGGCAGCGGTGGCATGGCTTTCCAGGGGCACTGCGGCGGCTCGCCGTTGAATGCGGCCGTGGCCTGTGCGCGCCTGGGCCAGCCCACTGCTTACCTCACCCAACTGTCGACCGATCTGTTTGGCGAGCAGTTGCTGCAGCACATGCAGACCAACGGCATCGACACCCGTTTCGTTCAACGCAACGACGCTCCGACGACTGTAGCCTTTGTCGAACGTGGGCCGCTGACCAATCGCTATGCCTTCTATTCGCGCGGCAGCGCCGACAGCGGCTGGGCGCCCGAGACGCTGCCAGCGTTGCCGGAGAGCTGTCGCTTCCTGCATTTTGGCTCGATCAGCCTGCTGCAGGATCCTGCCGCGCGACGCATCACCGAACTCGTCGTGGCCAACGCCGGGCAGCGGATCGTGGTGTTCGACCCGAACGTGCGCCTGAGCCTGATTGGCGACCTGCCGGCCTACCGGCAGCGGATGACGCCGTGGCTGGCGTGCACTGATCTGCTGAAACTCAGTGACGAAGATGTCGACGCCCTGGCGCCGGGCGTGCCGCACGACGATGCAGCCACTGCGTGGCTACAAGCCGGCCCGCGCGCGGTGGTCATTACCAGCGGCGGTGAGGGTGCCGTGCTCTACCGCAACGGCCACAAGCCGATGCCCATCAAAGCACCAAAGGCCGACGTGGTTGACACCATCGGCGCGGGCGACACCTTCACCGCCGGATTGTCGGTGGCGCTACTCAATCAGGGGGTGACCGAGGCCGTCCAGCTCGACGGCCTGTCCGACGCGGCGTGGTACCGGGTGCTCCAGTTCGCCGCCACCGCAGCGGCATTGAATTGCACCCGCGAGGGCGCCAACCCGCCAACGCTGGCTCAAGTACACGCTGCCCTGTCATTCCAGACAAGTTCTCTCAGCCAATAGCGCATTTAGCACAGGAGTCGATGACGGCCATCGACGTGAGTTTCTTCGCCTCAGTCTCAAACAAAACTGCAAGGTCTTTCGTGGTGCTGACCTTCAACGGTCAAAGCTGGTAGGCGCTGACAATATGCTGCATGTCGGTGGCCAGGCGATCCAGATCCTGGGCGGCCTTGGCGCTGTTCCCGGCGGCAGAGTTGCTTTCTTCCGACATTTGGGCAATGCGTTCAACCTGCGTGGCGATATTGTTGGTGGCTGAGCCCTGCTCGCGGATGGCGGTGGTGATTTCTTCCACCATTACAACAGCATTTCGGCTGCCATCACCGATCTGCTTGATCGCTGCATTAGCTTGCTGAGCGCGTTCGACGCCAAGCGCCACCTTGGCGACCACTCCCTGCATACTGATTACCGCATGGCCGGCACTGGCGCGCATGGTTCCGATCGTCCCGGAAATTTCCTTGGTTGAGGAGGCGGTACGTTCTGCCAGCTTGCGCACTTCATCGGCCACCACCGCAAATCCGCGCCCCTGTTCGCCAGCGCGTGCGGCCTCGATGGCGGCGTTCAGCGCCAGCAGGTTGGTCTGGTCGGCCACTTCCTTGATCACAGCCACCACGGAGGAAATCTTCTGGCTGTGAAGTTCCAGCTCGTGGATGAGTTCTGCCGCTTCATGCACAGTTACAGCAATGTCCTGAATATCACTCACTGTTTGCCCGATAATCTTTTCACCCGAACTGGCCAAGCGACCGGATTCGCTGGATAGGTGGTTGGCTTCCTGTGCACGATCAGCGACGTGGTTGATGCTGACCGTCATTTCTTCCACCGTGGCGGCCATGTCGGATGCTGCTTCGCTTTGCTGATTCGAAGCCATTGCCACGTGAGTTGATGTTGTCGACATCTGCTTGGCGGCAGATGCCACGGACTGTGCTCCAGCAGCAATGGATTTCATGTTGAGCTGCAATTTGTCCAGTAAGCGATTCAGCGACGACGTGGTTTGTCCTATTTCGTCCCGTTTGCTCACCGCCACACGTACCGTAAAGTCCATGTTGGTCTCGACCCGGTTGACCATGGACTGGATCTGGGTCAGCGAAGACTTGATGTTGGTCAGCAGGAAAAAGCCAAGAACCCCAATAGCGACTACACCGAGAAAAATGACGGCCAATGAAGTCGTTACGCCTTGCGCTGACGCGGAGAGCATCTGCGTGGTTGTTTCGGCGGCAAGCTTGGCGTTGAACACCATATGATCATTGAATCCGCTCAGGGCTTTGGAGCCGAGCGGTCCAAGCTTGGTGACCATCAGGTCGCGCGCTTTTTCGTTTTCATATCTCCGCAATATCGGCAGCACCTCGGTGCGGAACGTATCAAAATAGGCTTTCACATTGCTGACATCGGCGTCCAGCAGCTTCTTATCGTCATCGTTCGAGAGGAGCTTTTCGTAGGCCTTGATCTGCTTGGCGATTTCGGCGGCATTGGATTCCAAGAGCTTTTCAACGGCATCCATCTTCTCGTCAGCACTATCAACAAACAACACGTACATATTGATTCGCGCATCCATGAAGGCATGACGGGCTTCGCCCAGGGTCTGGATCCTTGTGACGCTTCTAAAAAATACATTCAACCCTAAAGAGTTTCATGAAAAGTAGTTTTGTTCTTTTGATTGTCTCACTTGTTTTCTTTTCCTGTTTAAAAAAAGAAGTAGCACCACCGGCTGCTTTGTTGCCAATTCCCAGCGAAAGTCAAATGGCATGGCATGAAATGGAAATGAATGCCTTTGTGCATTTTACCACCAACACCTTTACGGGAAAAGAATGGGGCTATGGAGATGAGCAGCCCTCCATTTTTAATCCTTCTGAGTTCAATGCCGACCAATGGGTAAGTACTTTTAAGGCAACCGGATTCAAGGGTGTTATCCTTACCTGCAAACATCACGATGGCTTTTGTTTGTGGCCGAGTAAATACACAGAGCACTCTGTTTGTGTGTGTTAAAACGCCAGGCTGCGTCTGCGACTCCCACCAAACATCCACCACGCGGCTGCCGGTGC
>JANNNT010000722.1:0-6854 GCA_031398685.1 Rhodocyclaceae bacterium
TTCCTGACACCGAGTGAGCAGTACATGTTTATTTCGGCAACGATGGTTCGCGAAATTGCCATTTTGGGTGGCGATGTAAGTAAGTTCGTGCAGCCGACGATTCGTGAGCGGCTGGCGAAAAAAGTCGCCGAAAAATTTTAATGACCTGAAGGAAATGAAGTCATGGCTTTGATTATTACCGATGAATGCATCAACTGCGACGTGTGCGAGCCGGAATGCCCGAACGAGGCGATTTCGCAGGGTATAGAGATTTATGAAATCGACCCGAAAAAGTGCACCGAATGCGTCGGCCACTACGATACGCCGCAGTGCGTCGAGGTTTGCCCGGTCGATTGCATCCCGAAGGATCCCGGTCATCAGGAAAATGACGACCAGTTGTGGGTCAAATATGAAAAACTGACGGGTAACAAGCGCCCGGCTTGATTCGCGAGTAAAAAAACGCCGTTACCTGTCAGGGTACGGCGTTTTTTTTATCAGGCGGCACTGCGCAGATTTCGCCGTCCTATGGATTGTTTCAATACGCGTTGAACGTCCTGTCCAACGCTTTCGAGCGAACGGATCTGTGACACCAGAGTGTTCTCAACGTGCGTCAGTTCGTTGATGCGATCCTCGAGCGTGTCGGTGGCCTGATGGATGCGCTTGATGCTTTCCAGACGTCGTTTGAGCTGGATCTGATGCTCGCGAACCTGGGTTTCCATCGGGGCCATGATCGCTTTGAGCCACGATTCCGCGTCCCGGTTGGCGCGTTCGAAAGCACGCCTGACCTGGACGGCAACTTCCTCGAAAAACTTCTGCGTGACCTTGTTCTTCTCATTCGTGATCAGCTGAAACATGGTGTTGAGGTGTGTGTCGCACCAGTATTCGAGACGTTCGATGTCTTTCTCGTAACTGATCAGCGAAAAACTGGTCGGTGCGCCGAGCTTGAGGCCGTGTTCAACCGAGAATTTCTTGTAGATGGCCTCCATCATGGCGAGGATTTCGCTGACCTCACTATCTGATTTGGCGAGATTGGCGCGTGAGATGTTGAAAAAGTTCTTCATTGCGGCCGACAGCGTTTTCGAGAACGTCGCGTCCGTCATCGTCTCGCGGGTTGACTTGATCAGCGAGCGCAGGGCGTCAAGGCCCAGATGGCCGAAGAGTTTGTTGGTCAGTTGCGAGAAGACGCTACGAACCGCGTAGTAGCGTTGCAGGCCGGACTCGAATTCCTCCTTCTCGATCCGGACCTTGCCCATCATGTATTCGACGACGCCCTTGTTCTTGCCGCGCAGTTCGGTCAGTTCGCCAAGCTGTTCACGCAGGCCGGCGAGGCGTGATTCGAGCAGGCCGCGCATGCGCATGTAGATGTCGGAAAACTCGGCATCGGTATTCTCATGAATGATTTCCTGCTTGGCCGGAATCAGTTCCTTGGAAAGTGCTAGCTCAAGGGCGGGCAAGCGGCTGCGTTTGAGCAGTTCGGGGTCATCGTTGATCTTGGCGACCAGTGCCTTTTGCGCCGAAACAGGGAAAATCTGGCTGCTAGGCAGGTCAAGCGTCCAGGCACAGCTATTGGTCTGCTTGGTGATTTCGGCATTGATCTCTGCTTCGGATTTGAGTTCGTCCCACATGCTGTCGATCTTGTTCAGAACGACGAGGCGACCTCTTTTCCGCCGACCCGGTGCGCCGATGTGTTCGCTCCAGATCGCCAGGTCGGACTGGGTAACGCCCGTATCGGCCGCCAGAATGAAAAGCACGGCATGAGCGTTGGGCAGGAGCGACAGCGTCAGTTCGGGTTCCGTACCGATGGCGTTGAGGCCCGGCGTGTCGAGAATGACAAGCCCCTGCATCAGCAATGGGTGCGGGAAGTTGATGACGGCATGGCGCCAGCGCGGAATTTCAACCAGGCCGTCCTCCGCCATTCTGACCACGGTGGATTCCTTGTCGCCGGTCGAAAATCCGAACTTCTCGGCAAGCTCCGGTGCAACACGTTCCACTTCGCTGACCGAACGCAGTGCCTCCTGCATGGCTTCGGCCGAGTCGATGTCGAGCGGAACAATCTTCCATTCCTCGGGAAAACGCTTGTATTCGCTGATGCTGGTGTTGGACTCGCGGGTCTGGATGGGCAGCAGTTCGATGGACGGCAGCTTGTCCGGGTCGTACATCAGTTCGGTCGGACACATCGTTGTGCGGCCAGGCGTTGACGGCAGCATCCGGCTGCCGTATTCGGCGAAGAAGATGGCGTTGATCAGCTCCGATTTGCCGCGCGAGAATTCGGCGACAAAGGCGACGTGCAGACGATCCTGGCGCAACTTTTCGAGCAGATGCCCGATGCGCAGATCAATCTGGGCGTCGCTGAGCTCGTTGTCGGATAACCATTTCCGGAAAACATCGAGGCCAGCGGAAAGCTGCGTGCGCCATTCAGTGTAGGCGGCTAATTGTTGAGCAAGCGACATAAGGGATTCCAGCAGAATACATATGCCTTCACTCTATCACGAAGTCGTGCCCAATCAATTACATGGGTCGGCTGTGTTCAAGTGGCTTATTCAACGCTGACAGCGTGCGCAGTAGAAGGTCGAGCGACCGGCCTGACGAATTGAGCGGACGGGTTCACCGCAGGTCGTGCAGGGCTCGCCAAGGCGATCATAAACCGCGCAGGAGAGCTGGAAGCTGCCGGCGCCGCCATCGCTATGCACGTAGTCGCGTACGCTGCTGCCGCCAGCGGCAATCGAGGTTTCAAGGGTCTCGCGGATGGCCGGAGCAAGAATCCGGTAGCGTTGGCGGCTGATGCGGTTGGCTGCACGCAAGGGAGAAATGCCGGCGCGGAACAGGCTCTCCGCGGCATAGATGTTGCCGATGCCGACGACGAAATGGCTGTCCATCAGCACCGGTTTGATCGGCGCACTGCGCCGGCGTGTTTGCGCGTACAGCCAGTCTCCGTCAAACTCTGCGTCAAGCGGTTCGATACCGAGCACGGCAATCAGCGGGTTTTTTTCAACATCGCCGCCTTCGTGCCAGAGCAAGGTGCCGAAACGACGCGGGTCGCGAAAACGCAGGGCGGTGTGCGCAAAGACCAGATCGACGTGGTCGTGCTTCTGCGGCGGCAGGCCGGGAGCGACCAGACGCAGGCTGCCGGACATGCCGAGGTGCAGGATCAGCCAGCCGCCGCCAAGGCGGCTTTGACAGTCGAAAAGAAGATATTTGCCGCGTCGGGAAATGGCCTCGACGCGGAGTCCGACAAGCCGTGAAGCCAGCGAGGACGGAAGGTCGTGACGCAGCTTCGGCGTTCTGAAAATGGCCTGGACGATGCGTTGCCCGGGCAGAAAAGGCAACAATCCTAAGCGGCTAACTTCGACTTCGGGGAGTTCTGGCATTGCCGCTACCGATAAAAGTCCATAACATGCGTAAAACCATTATGACGCAAACGACTCTAAGCTGTCGTGAGCAGATCAAGTCGTGCAAGGAACCCATGAAACACATTCGACGCATCCTTTGTTTTTCCGCGCTGGCGTTTGCCTTTACGCTGCCAGCGCTGGCCGCTGACCCGGCGGTGCCGGCCAAAAAGCGCGCCCCGGCCGTTCGCGCGGCCAAACCACCGGTGGTTTCCGAGCCACGGCCGAGTGGCGTACGCTACCCCGATCAGCCCGGGCAGGCGGTTTATCAAATATTGCTGGCCGAAATCGCCATGCAACGCGGCGACTTCGAACTGGCGAGCAAGGCCTACGCCGATCTCGCCTTGCGTACCCGCGACCCCAAGGTTCTTGAGCGGACGATTGAAGTGGCTGGGCTTGCCCGCCGTTTTGATCTGGCGCTCGAAACCGCTCGCCTGTGGCTTGATGTGGATCCGACATCGAAACGCGCTCAACAATTGATGGCCAGTGTGATGATTCTGTCCAATCAGCTGGACGAGCTCGCGCCCAATCTGGTTCGTATGCTTGAGTCCGACAAGGAATCCCTCGGCGAGAATCTTCTCGGGCTCAACCGCATGTTTGCCCGCAATCAGGATCGTCACGCCGTTTTCAGCCTGATCGACAAGGTTTGTCGGCCGTTCTTCGGTGTTGCCGAAGCACATTACGCCGTGGCCATGGCCGCCAGTTCCGCCAACGTCTTCGAGCGTGGCCTGGCTGAGGTGCGGCGGGCGCTCGAATTGCGCCCGGATTGGGAAATGGCGGCGTTGCTTGAGGCGCAACTTCTGTCGCGCGAGTCGCCTGCAGAGGCGCTCAGTTTCTTGCAGGGTTTTGTCGAGCGCAACCCGAAAGCGCGTGACGCCCAGCTGAACCTGGCGCGTGCGCTGATTGGCGAGAAACGGTATGTCGAAGCCAAACACCATTTTGATCAGTTGCTGCAGACCTATCCGGACGCGCCGGAAGTCGTTTATCCAGCGGCCATCCTGGCACTGCAGCAGAACGACCGGGTGCTTGCCGAGGCGCAACTCCGTCATTTGCTGACGCTCAACATCCCGGATAAAAGTGCTCCCTATTATTACCTCGGACAGCTCGCCGAAGAGAAGAAAAGCAGCGAAGAGGCGCGTGCCTTTTACGCACAGGTCGGTCCCGGAGAGCGCTACATTCCCGCGCAAGTGCGGAGCGCACACCTTCTGGCTGCTCAGGGCCAGCTCGACGCGGCACGCAAGCAGCTCAGCACGGCGAAGGCCGACACACCTGAGGAACGCGTACAGCTGGTGATCGCCGAAGCCGGATTGCTGCGCGACGCCAAGCAGACCCAAGCGGCGTTTGATTTGCTGGAAAGTGCACTGGCCGGCCAGCCTGATGATCCTGATTTTCTTTACGAGGCGGCGCTGTTTGCCGAAAAACTCGGGCGCGTGGACGTTCTTGAAAGCCGCTTGCGCAAGCTGATCGAATTGCGTCCGGAGAGCGCTCAGGCCTACAACGCACTGGGCTACTCCTATGCCGAACGCAATCTTCGCCTGACTGAAGCTCGCGAGTTGATCGAAAAGGCGCTCAAGCTGTCTCCAGATGACCCTTTTATTCTGGATAGCATGGGCTGGGTACTTTACCGTCAGGGCGATCTGGCGGGAGCCTTGGCCACCCTTGAGCTGGCCTATTCCAAGCGCGATGATCCGGAGGTGGCGGCGCATCTGGGCGAAGTGCTGTGGGCGCTCGGGCGCACTGAGGATGCACGGCGCACCTTGCGCGAGGCGCAGCAGAAATACCCGGCCAATGAAACGTTGGCCGATGTCGTCAAGAAGTTTGCTCCCTGATCCGGATGCGGCCAAATTTTCGTTTCTTGCGGGCGTGTGGCATCGCCGGGTTTCTCCTGTTCGCCTTGTTTCTCGGCGGGTGTGCCGTGCTTTCGGCGTCGCCCGGGGCCGTGCCGCAACGTGATGCGCTGACGTCCTTCTCGCTTGAGGGGCGGTTTTCCCTGCGCCATGAGGACAAGAATTACTCCGGGCGGTTGAGTTGGCGGCACGAAGGGGAAAGCAACACCCTGTTGCTGGCCTCGCCGTTTGGTCAGGGCTTGGCTGAAATCACCACTACCACCAACGGGGCGCAGCTGACGACGAGCGACGGCAAGGGCTACGCGGCGGCCGATGCCGAAACACTGACGCAGCAGGTGCTCGGTTACCCGCTACCATTGGCGCAACTCACCGACTGGGTGCGCGGCCGGAGTGCCACGGACGGTGTTACTGAGCTGGACGGATATGGCCGCTTGCTGCGCCTGCGCCATGAGGGCTGGAACATCGATTACGGCTACGACAGCGACGAACCGCAGGCACCCCCCAGTCGCATCTTTGCGGAACGCTCAGGCGGGCTCGAACTGCGCCTGCGAATCGACGAATGGACCAGCCTGCCGCCTGGAAAGATCGAGCCGTGACGAACGGGACTATTTGGGACTGGGCAAGCGTTTATCCGGCGCCCGCCAAACTGAACCTGTTCTTGCATGTTGTCGGGCGTCGCGCCGACGGCTACCACCTGCTGCAAACCCTGTTCCGCTTGGTCGATCACGGCGACAGCCTGCGCTTCTCGCCGCGCGACGATGGCCGCGTTGTGTTGACCCATCCTCTGCCTGGCGTGCCGCCCGAAAGCGATCTGACGTTACGTGCGGCGCGTCTGTTGCAGGCTGAAACCGGTTGCCGGAAAGGCGTTGAAATCAGCATCGAGAAACGCCTGCCGATGGGCGGTGGTCTGGGTGGCGGCAGTTCGGACGCCGCCACCGTTCTGTTGGCGCTCAATCATCTCTGGCAGCTGGGCGTGCCGCGCCAGCGCCTGCAGAAGATCGGCCTGACGCTGGGTGCCGACGTGCCGGTCTTCGTCTTCGGGCGCAACGCCTTTGCCGAAGGTGTCGGTGAAGCCTTGCGGCCGGTGGACGTGCCGCCGGCCTGGTATGTCGTTCTGGAACCGCCCGTTCAGGTGCCGACCGCTGCGATATTTGGTGCTCCTGAACTCAAGCGCGACACCGTGTCGATGCACGCTGCCGACTGGAAACCGGGGTTTGGTGGAAACGACCTGGAGCCGGTCGCCGTGTCCCGCTTTCCTGTCGTTGCCGAGTATCTTCGCTGGCTCGCTACTTTCGGCGAGGCGCGCATGACCGGTTCCGGCGCCTGCGTTTTTGCCGGGTTTGAGCAAAAGGACGCCGCCGAGGCCGTCATCCGCCAACTGCCTGCAGGAATGCGCGGCTGGCTCACCGCCGGTCTGGATCACCACCCCTTGTCGGGGCCGCTTTTGTAGGAGCGCAGATTTCTGCGCGATAGGCGTTTGATTGGCCACTGCTGCAATCGCCCAGTAAAACCGGGCTCCGACGAGGCGGCTGCGATGGCCGTAAAATGGCGATCCTGGCGATACATGTCCGGAGAACCTTATGAACATTGGCTTGGGCGGCATTCGACGTGAAGATGCCCGTGCTTATTGCCCTGCAGACCA